>JABJAS010000088.1 GCA_018666055.1 Halieaceae bacterium
GCGAAGTGCGCAACGGCATGTCACTGTGGTATCACTCGCTGGCACGAAACAAAAAAAGCGTGACGCTAGACCTCAAGTCCGAAAAAGGACAACAGCTTGCCTTTGACCTCCTGAGCAAAGCCGACGTAGTAATCGAAAACTTTCGACCCGGTGCAATGGAGGGCTGGGGACTGGGACCAGAGCAGGTCAAAGCCGTCAACCCGGGCATCATTTATGCGCGGATTTCGGGCTATGGCCAAACCGGTCCTTTCTCTGAAAAACCGGGCTACGCCTCAGTCACCGAGGGCTATGGTGGGTTCCGATACATCAACGGAGAGCCGGGAACCGCACCCGTCCGACCCAATATTTCTTTGGGCGATACGGTTGCTGCCATTCATGCGGCGTTAGGTGTTGCGTTTGCCATTATTGAGCGCAATAAGAGCGGCAAGGGTCAGGTTGTGGATGTGGCGCTATATGAATCGATCTTTAACCTGCTTGAGGGCATTGTGCCGGAATATGATGGCGCAGGTGTTGTCCGCGAACCGTCGGGCACCACCATCACCGGTATCGTACCCACCAACACCTACGCATGCGCCGACGGAAAATATGTCGTGATTGGCGGCAATGGCGACTCCATTTTCAAACGACTCATGACGGAAGCGGGTCGTGACGATATGGCGAACGATCCGGAGCTGAAACATAATCAGGGTCGCGTCGTTCATGAGCAACGTATCGACGATGCTCTCGCCCAGTGGTGTAGTGCCCACAAGGCAGCCGACATCATCGCCAAGCTAGAGGGAGCACGGGTGCCAGTGGGGCCGATTTACAGCGTAGAAGACATGATGACGGACCCTCACTACATTGCCCGCGGTATGTTCGAGACGGTCGAGATCGACGGCGAGCCGCTGAAAATCCCCGCGATAATGCCCAAGCTCAGCGAAACGCCCGGACGTACCGACTGGCCGGGCGCTAAAATTGGCGAACATAACGCCGAGATCCTGGGAGAGCTGCTGGGATTATCTGAAAAGGATCTGACAGACTTGAGCACCGATGGCATCACCTGCTAGCGGACGTTGCCATGAAGCTTGAGGGGCTTACTGTTCTCGATCTCTCGCTGTTTCTTCCCGGACCGGCAGCCACGCAAATCATGGCCGATCACGGCGCTCGCATCATCAAAGTAGAGAACCCTCGAGCCCCCGAGCCCACCCGATCAGCCGACGCTTTCCCGTGGCAGCAAGGTGACGAGACCGTCATGTTTCGTAATACGCAGCGCGGTAAAGAGAGTATTGCACTCGATTTAAAAACCGACGCGGGCAAACGTGCGCTACTGGCACTCGCCAAAACCGTCGATGTTGTTGTGGAGGCATTCCGACCGGGCGTTGCCGCAAGGCTTGGCATTGATTACGCCACCTTATCAAAGAACAACCCCGGATTGGTGTACTGCTCCATTTCCGCTTTTGGACAGACAGGGCCCTGGTGCAATCGTCCGGCGCACGACACTGCCACAGTCGCTGCAGCGGGCATATTGGATGTGACACGCTCCCCGGAGGGGTCTGCCGGACCCGCCATTATCGGTGTCCCCATCGCCGACATGCTCGCGAGCAACCTGGCGCTCTCCGGCATTCTCATGGCGTTGCTTCGACGACAGACCACCGGCCAAGGGGACTTTGTGGACATCAGCATGTTTGAGTCAGTGCTGGCTGCCAGCCCCAATATTATGGGCCCTGTATTCGGGGGGAATCAGGCGCCTGAGCGCTTAAAGGAACGAACGCATGGAGGTAACGCCATGCTCAATGTGTACGAAACCGCTGACGCCCAGTATCTGGCGCTGGGGGGTGGCGAGCATAAGTTTGTCACCGCCTTGTTCGAGGGACTGGGCAAACCAGAGTTCATTCAAGCGGTTACCGGCACTGCCGGCGAAGGCCATTGGGAGGCGATCGCTTTTCTGCGCGACACGTTTAGATCGCGGTCTCGATCAGAATGGGAATCGTGGTTCGAGGGTCGGGATATCTGTTGGAGTCCGGTTGTTTCACTCAAGGAGGCCTGGAATACCGAACATGTTTGGCAGCGAGGCATGCGCTTTCAAGATGAACAGGGCAACGATCACATCGGCACCGCTGTGCGATTTCTGCAGGAACCAGCACAAATCGACACCTATTTACCGCCTATTGGGGCAGAAACTGCGCAAATTTTAGCCGAACTGGACTTGACCGATGCCGATCGCAAGGCGATATTAGAGCCTCTAAAGTAGATTGTCCGTACAATTTGATGGTCGTCGCCCGCAGTAACGGTAATCCGAGGGCGCGATTGCACAGTAAAAACAATAAATTTGAGTCGAATCAGGCTCATCATTAAAAAGGAGGCTACCCATGAGGAGCTGCAATCCACTCAACCGACGTCGACAGATACTGGCGACACTCCCCCTAGCGGCTGCGGTATCGACAGCCATTACCGCGACGTCCTTGTTGGCACCCAGTGCTGCCATGGCGCAGCTAGAAGAAGTTGTGGTGACTGCCCGTGCGCGGTCAGAATCACTGCAAGACGTGCCCGCGACGGTCACCGCGTTTACCGAAGGGCAGATCGAAAATATGGGTATTGCGCGGGCTGAAGATTTTGTCTACATGACGCCCGGTGTCACCTTTGTGAACTCAGTTGAAGTGGGCGACAGCCAGTTAGCTATCCGCGGCATCAACGGTGCGCGAGATGCCGAAGCCAACTTCGCGTTTATTGTCGACGGTGTCTTGTACACCAACCCTTCGGCTTTTAATCGTGAATATCCTGATTTAGCGCAAATCGAGATTCTCAAGGGACCACAAGGCGCTCTGTATGGGCGCTCAGCCGCCGCCGGTGCGGTAATCATGTCAACCAAACGACCCACTCAAGAAAGAGAAGGCAGCATCAAAGTTGGTGCCGCCGAACACGGTACCTTTTACGGATCGGCTACGATCGCAGGGCCTTTGGGAGACGATGTGGCTGGACGCTTGACGGTGACCTCTCGGAAGACTGATGGTTTCCTCGAAAATGTCTACCTTAACGATGATGTCGTCAACGATTACGAGGAAACGGCGGTCAGTGCACGCATCGTGTTCGATCCAACCGACACACTTTCTATCGACACTAAGCTGCGTTATTCCGAGGTGTCA
>JABJAS010000089.1 GCA_018666055.1 Halieaceae bacterium
AGACGTTCGTGCACAGAGTCTTCTGGCTGAACGAAAGTCGGCGTCGAAGAAAATTGGCGTGCTGGTGGCAGAAGGTCAGACGGTCGATGCAGCCAAAAGTGAGGTGAACGACATACTATCTCGCCTCGCAGATGAGCTGGCATCGGCCACTGCCGAAGCCGATGCGGCGCAGGCTGATCTTGACGCGCTGTTACAAGAAACACCGAATCTTCCGGATGACTGCGTGCCCGAAGGCGCTTCCGAGGAGCAAAACAAAGAGATAGTCAGGTGGGGAACCCCGCACGAGTTTGCATTTTCACCACGAGACCATGTCGATTTGGGCGAGGCGCTCGGGTTGATGGATTTGGAAGCCGCAGGGCGGATCGCAGGATCGCGCTTCTCTCTTCTTTCGGGCGATCTCGCGCGACTGCATCGCGCTTTGATTCAGTACATGCTCGATTGTCATACTCAGAGCCATGGTTATACGGAGCTTTATGTTCCTTATATCGTTAATGAAGCCTCATTAATGGGCACCGGCCAGTTACCCAAATTTGCAGAAGATCTGTTTCGCCTTGAAGGTGATCAGGGATATTACCTAGCGCCAACCGCTGAGGTGCCCATCACGAACATGGTGCGGGATCAGATTTTTGATGCGGATGCGCTGAGTCCAGCCGGCCTGAAGTACGTGGCACATACCCCTTGCTTTAGAAGCGAGGCTGGGAGCTATGGGCGAGATACGCGGGGTCTGATTCGACAGCACCAGTTTGAGAAAGTAGAGCTGGTGCAGATTGTACGTGCAGGGCAGTCCGAGGTGGCGCTGGAAGCACTCACGGGCCATGCTGAGAGCATACTGCAAGCGCTGGAGTTACCCTATCGCAAAGTGATGCTGTGCGGTGGCGACCTCGGGTTCAGCGCGGCGCTGACCTACGACCTAGAGGTGTGGTTGCCCGGGCAGTCTGCTTATCGGGAGATCTCTAGCTGCTCGAACTTCCGTGACTTTCAGGCCCGCAGGCTTCAAGCGCGGTGGCGCAACCCGGAAACTGGCAAGCCCGAGTTGGTTCATACGTTGAATGGGTCGGGGCTTGCGGTTGGTAGAACCTTGGTTGCGCTGCTGGAGAATGGTCAGCGCGAGGACGGTGGCATTATGATTCCGAAGGTATTGCAGGGTTACCTGGGTGGTCAAACCGAAATCAACCCTAAGTAGCGATCATCAAGGCATAAGCTATTGTTTATGATTCGGGTGCAACGCGGCTTGCAACGATGTCTCTCGGTCGCAAGGAAATCGAATCAACAAGGATTTTGCCAGTTTCTAGCAGTAACACGTCGGGGGTCGCTTCCTCGTCATCGCCCGTTTCCAATGGCGTATTTTGGGGCAGGGCGGTCTCTTCGTTGGATACAATGGGAGCGTCAGCCGCGATCTCGTCATCAGTATCGAGCGTGGCTAATGGTTCAAGTCCTTTGCTGAGGCGACGCTTATTCTCGATTGCCAGCGCCAGCGCCTCCTGTTCATCCCGCATGGCAATTCTGCCGGATTGCTGCAGGGGTAGGGCGCTGATCGCGCGTGCGTCCTGTGCCATCTCCACCTGATCTTGAAGAAATTGGTAATCGGGATCGTTGGCTGCGCGCGCGTTATGCATTGACGCGAGCGTAGGAATAATGGTGTCGTAGTTGTTGTAGCGATTAAATCGCGTCGGCGCGATTTGGTCCCAGGCCAGTGCATTATCGAGTGCGCTCTCGCCTATTTTTTCTGGATCAAACAGCGAGGGGTAGTCGATATCAGGTACAACCCCTCGATGCTGTGTGCTGCCCCCTGACACTCTGTAGAATTTGCTTTCGGTGATTTTGAGCTGACCTTCTTGCAGCGGCACCAGTGACTGCACCGTTCCTTTACCAAAGGATTGCTCGCCGACGATGATGCCTCGTCCATAATCTTGGATCGCGCCGGCAAAAATTTCAGACGCCGACGCGCTGAGGCGATTGATCATGACCGCTAGTGGGCCTTCGTAATACTGGGAGCGACGCCGCTTGCCATCGCGCCAAACCCGACTTTCAGCCGACCGAATTTGTACGGTAGGGCCATACTCAATAAAGAGCCCCGTGAGTTGATTGGCCTCTTGCAGCGAGCCGCCACCATTATCCCGTAGATCGATCACAATCCCTTCAACCCCCTCAGCGACCAGTTCGTCGACGAGCTTTTTAACGTCGCGTGTTGTCGATCTGTAAAGCTTGTCACCTTGCCGATAGGCTTCAAAATCAATGTAGAAAGCGGGGATGTCAATGACACCCACGCGGTGCGTTTGGTCCTCTTCGTCAGTAAATTCGATGATCTCTTTTTGCGCCGCTTGCTCCTCGAGTTTGACTTCATTGCGACGGATGGGAACCACTCGACGCTGGTCTGTTTTTCCCTTGTCGGGAATCACTTCAAGACGCACGGTTGTGTCGCGAGGCCCGCGTATTAGATCGACGATTTCATCAAGCCGCCAGCCAATCACATCCTCAATCGGGCCTGTTTCGCCTTGGCCTACTCCCATAATGAGATCGGAGGGCCTAAGGCCGCCTTGCTTATCCGCCGGACCCGCTGGCACCAGCCGGGTGACTTTGGCGTATTCATCGTCAATCTGCAGAATGGCGCCAATACCCTCAAAAGACAGACTCATATTGATATCAAAATTTTCCGCTCGCCTAGGTGAAAAATAGTTGGTATGCGGATCATATTGCTCCGCCAGCGTATTGGCATAGATTTGGAAGACATCTTGGGCGTTGTACTGGGCTAGCCGCTTGAGTTGATTTTGGTAGCGTCGCTCTAGCGTTTCGGGTATTTCGGCCGGGGCTTTTTCGGCGAGCAACAGGCTGAGAGCTTGATTTTTGAGTCGCTTGCGCCATCGTTCGTCAAGCTCTGTATCGTCTTTCGCCCAAGGCATAGCCGAACGATCAATCTCTAAATATTCTTCGACCTCATAGTCAAAGCTGCCAAGTGTTTGCGGCAGTGTCTCCAAGATCTCGGTTAAGCGGTCTTTGAGTTCATCGTGGAAGTTATTGAATATGGTGAAGGCCGGCTCTAGATCGCCAGCCCGTCCCGCGTTGTCGAGTGTGAGTTGCCATTGCGAAAACGCGGCGATGTCATCGGCCTCAAAAAACATACGCTGTGGGTCAAGTGCGTCGAGATAGGCCGTAAAATGTTGCGCAGAGAGGCCGTCGTCATAGCGCCGGCTCGCATAGTGTCGATCCTCAATAACATCGATGATTTCTTTCAAGGTGTCACTCTGCGCTGCGGTAGGCGCGAGTGCGGAGCTCTGTGCGCCCAGCGTGAGAAACCCGACGCCAACAAGCCAAATGATGAGGGGTTTTAAGCTTATGTTCTGCAAAATTGAGTTCTCCCGATCCATCCATGGAATATCGTTCAGCGACGTGCGCTCTGTCATACCTTAATCGACTTAGAAGCTATGACCAAACCGCAAATAGACTGCCTCGTTGTCGCTTTTACCCTTAGCGAACTCTAGTCTGATTAGCAGTGATGCCTCTTCTTTCAGCATATACGACACGCCCGCCCCAAAAGCGGGAAATAGGGCGTCGCCACAGGACACGTCACGGTTCAAGATATCCACGCCAAACTGACAGCCCACACCACCAAACGCCACCAACCCAAACTTCTGTGTGATCGGGAAGCGTCCATCTATTAGAAGATGAGAGTAATGCTGAGACAAATAGTTCCCGCGGGTATAGCTGGGTAATGTCACAGACGAAAAGCCCGACGGCGGCGCATTATCAGTAACACGCGCCGTTAATTGAACGGCAATCACGGGAGCTCGAGCCGCTCGGCTGCTCCACGTTTTACCCAGCGAGTGATACCAGCTTAAGTCGAGGAGGCCCACGTCGAAGGATGACTCGCCGCCGAATGTCTTGCGATACGCTAGGTTGTGAAGGGTGAAGAGATGCCCGTTTCCCGGATCTCGCTGGTTATCCATCGTGTCGTGCTGAAGGATCAGGCCAAGTCCTGTCGCATCGAAACCAGACAACCCGATTTGGTCAATGACCCCCTGCAGGCTGTCGTCAGCACCTACCGCGTAATTTGTACTCACCCCTTGAATGCCGGCGAACCAGCCGCCGGGACGGAACTGCTGCATATAGCGCGCTGCAAATGAATGCACTGAATCTTGCGTTTCGACTGCAGTCCCCAGATTAAGGAAGTCGTCGTATTCGTTGTTGACTTCAGCGCTGGCTAATAACAGCGTCAATCGCCGGGTATCTTGTCCCCAATACAGTTGGCCAAACAGGGCGCCCGTGCTGGAGTCGGTATCTGAGTACGACACAGATAGCCCTAGCATTGAGGGGGTGGAGTCGGCATCCAGTTTCTTGACGTACGCGATGAGTGCGCCCACATTAGCGCCGAGTTTTGGGTCGGCCGATAGTGTCGGCGTAATGAGCCAGGGCTTTCTGGCTTCGCCATCTGGACCTGTCTGTGAGTCCAGGGCTGGATCATGTTTAGCATCGG
>JABJAS010000012.1 GCA_018666055.1 Halieaceae bacterium
CGGGTTATTGACCGTGAAACGCAGCCGCATCTGGCCAACGCACTGTCCGCGGCTGCTCCGGAAGGGATCGATATCTTTTTCGATAATGTGGGTGGAAACGCCCTCAATATTGCCATGGGACAGCTCCGAGAGCAGGCGAGATTAGTGCTCTGTGGCGCCATTTCGCAGTATGAATCCGCAGTGGAGCCGTTAACGAATAGCTGGGAGCTGATTACGAAGCGCGCAAAAATGGAGGGCTTTATGTTCTCAGATTACGTTGAGTCCTTTCCCGCTATTGCGGAGGATATTAGGTCACGCCTTGCGCGGGGTGAGGTGAAAAGCTTCGATGCGGTCTATCATGGCATTGAGAAAACCCCCCGCGCGTTTTGCGACATGATGCATGGTATCTCTCGCGGCAAATGTTTAGTGACTTTGGATTAATTTATGACGACGCAGTTACAAGATGTTCCGGCAGCGCTCTTGAGTGATTTCGATATTGTGGGTGACGTGGGCTTGGTCGCCGATCCACAGCAGCGCCTGTTGGAGACACTCGCAGAAGATCCTCGTGACATTGTGTATACCCCGCACAATGGAGGGCATTGGCTGGTGACATCCCACGAGCTGGGCCGGGAAGTCTTGAGTGACGCAGACTTATTCGGTTCCTTTCCGATTGGTATTCCAGCCAATATGGAGCAGCGACCCCGTTTGATTCCCTTGGAAAGCGATGCGGCATCACATCGGCGGTATAGGCGGTTACTGCTGCCGATTTTTGAGCCTGCCGCTGTACAACGCCTACAAGCAGGAGCAGAGACACTCGCGCAAGAAGTACTCGACGAGGTGCTACCCGATGGCGAATTTGATTTTCTGTGGCGGGTGGCGAAGCCGATTTCTATGGGGCTGTTTGTTCGTCAGCTGGGCCTTGAACCTGAGCGATTGGACGATTTTTATGCCTGGGAGTCGGGATTTTATCGTGCACCCACGATGGAAGAGCGGATTGAGTGTGGTCAAAATATCGGCGCCTACCTCAGTGCAGTGGTCAGTCAGCATGTTGAGCATCCCAAAGATGACATCGTCACGATGCTGCTCAATGTCGAAGTAGAAGGCGAGAAGCTGTCTCAGGAAGAGGTGCAATCGATCTGCTATCTGCTCTTCTTGGCCAGTATTGATACCGTGGCGACAATGCTCAGCTTTATTGTGCGGCATTTGGCGCGAGACCAAGCACTGTTTCGCCGTCTAAAGGAAGATCGTTCAGCCATTGCTGATTCGGTTGACGAATTGCTGCGCATGCATGCCTTCATCAACCTTAATCGCATTTGCGAACGTGACACTGTCTTTCATGGCGTGACCTTCCGTGCTGGCGATAATATTGTGGTGCCCAGCTTTGTGACGGATCGAGATGAGCGTGTTTTTGCTGACCCCGATTCGTTTAACGCAGATCGGAGTAAGCGTGAGAAGAATCAACACCACGCCTTCGGTGCGGGCGCGCACAAGTGCATTGGCTTGCACGTGGCAAAAATGGAGGTGCGGGTGGTGTTGGAAGCCATTTTTGACCGGATCAGTTCGTTGGAGCTGGTGTCAGAATCGGCGGTGACCGGGCACGGCGGCACGACCATGGGTCTTGATACGATTCCGATCAAGGTGTCCCTAGACTAGGCGTTGATTCAGCGGCGTATCCAGAGACGTCTTTTTTTGCCTGCATGACGGACTATCGGCAGCGTGTGATGACGCTCGATATCAGTGTGCTGCTGTCAGGGAGATGACCACCGCCGTGGTGGGCCGTTAAATCAAGCTGCAATGTGATCAGGCTAGCGACCTGACCTCAGCGTCATCAGGAGCGGGCGGCACCCATCTTAGAGCGCCACGATCGTTTTGCCGAAGTTTTCCCCGGCGAAAAGATCAGCGAACGCCTTGCCCACCCTTTCTATCCCCTTTAGTTGATACTCGGGGGACTGTATCGTGCCGTCACGTAACCAAGAGGACAGTTGCTCCCGCGCTTCATGGTAGCGTTCGTGTCGAAAATGGGTCATAAAACCCTCTACCGACAGCTCCTTAGTGACCAGTTCAAATAAATTGTTGGGTCCGTGTGGTGCCACGCCATAGCCGGATATCGCACCGCATAGTGCGAGGCGGCCCCGATGGTTCATATTACTGATGGCCGCTTCCAGCGTTTGCCCGCCAACATTGTCAAAGAACAGGTCGACCCCGTCGGGACAAGCGTCAGCGATCGCCTGTGATAAGGGTTGATTGCCTGATCTGACGACGGCGGCATCGTAGCCCAAGGTGCTACAAATCCAGTCGGCTTTGGCTTGCGAGCCGACAATACCGACCACTCGCGCCCCCGCCAGCTTAGCGATTTGGCCTGCTATCGATCCAACGGCGCCTCCAGCACCGCTAATTAAGACGCAGTCAGCCGCGGTAGGTTTGCCTATGTCAGTCATGCCAAAGTAAGCCGACATGCCCGTATCGCCGAGGACTCCCATATAAGCACTGGGGTTGAACTCAAGCTCTCTGGGTAGCGGCGCGATGAAGTCTGAACCATCGCTTAAGCTGTGAGTTTGCCAAGCAAACCGTGCCATGAGTCGGTCTCCTACGGAGTAGTCGGGATGGCGCGAAGTGATCACCTGAGACAATACAAGGCCCATGACCGGCGCATCTAACGCCATCGCTGGCAATACCTCATCACCAGAGTCTTCATTCATCCAGTTACGGAAGCCCGCATCCAACGAGATGAAGTCGTTGCGAGTCAAAAAATGGCCATCAGGCACGGACGGGATGGGTTCTTCTCGTACGGCAAAATCAGCTTCGACTGGATTACCAACGGGCCGTCTGGCCAGCACTACAGAGTTCATCATGTCACTTCTCTCGTTTTCACTGTTAGCCTCACCAGCATGAATGCCCGGTCCAGCGCGATTGATTGTGGCGGATTCGGGGCCGGGCGTCACCTCGTGAAAAGGGGCTGGGCCGCGGTGCAGTTCGCCGAGCTATAGCCCCGGATTTTTTTCGAATTCGGCGGTGCGTAGATCAGAGGGACACCAGTCTCGAGCTGTGCTGGTCCAGCAGGTAGTGTCAACACTGAGCCAGCTGGTATCTTCCATCCCGCCTGC
>JABJAS010000090.1 GCA_018666055.1 Halieaceae bacterium
GATCCACTTTTCGCCCCTCAAAATCGGCGGCGCGATCTCAGCTTGCATGGCTTCGGTGCCCCAGTTGAGGATGGGCGGTAAGCCGATACCATGCACCATCAAGGACGCGGGGACGCCCCCAACGCCAATGCGCGCCAGCTCTTCATTCACAATCCAAGCGTGCCAACTGTCACCAGGCACGCCTCCAAATGCTTCGGGATAACCCAAGCCCAACAACCCTATCTCAGCCGCCTTGGGCCACAGTGAGTTGGGCATCGCACCGGCCTCATCCCAATCACTGGCATAGGGCATGATTTCAGCATCAATGAAACGTCGGAGTGCCGCACGCCAGGCGAGGTGTTCCTCCTTCATATGCGGATTCGGTAACCGAGCACCATCAAAATCGAGGCTCATGAGCATCTCCTTGCTAAGTGTGTCAGCGCCGCGCGTCAGACCGAACGGCGATCATTCTTTTACGCACTGATCAAACCGGAGTCAATTTGCGTATAAGGTACAATCAAGGGCTAGATCACACCGCGCCAGAGCGCAATGACCGGTAGCCCCGCGCTCAGGAATGTACTATGAAATACATCGGCCAGTCCGATTATCAGCACCACTCAACACCTCGCATTGGTGTGCTGCTGACCAATCTAGGGACACCTGAGGCACCCACGGCCAAGGCCCTGAAACCCTATTTGAAGCAGTTTCTGTGGGATCCTCGCGTCGTCGAGGTGCCTCGACCCATTTGGTGGCTCATTCTCAACGGCATTATTCTCAATACCCGACCCAAACGCTCAGCAGAGGCTTATAAAGAAGTCTGGAGCGAGCGGGGCTCCCCCCTATTGGCACATCTCGAGGATCAAGTAGCTGGCGTCTCGGAGCAACTCGAGGCCCGCTTTGGCGACCGTTTTATCGTGCGTGGTGCCATGCGCTATGGCGCGCCAGCCATCAGCACGGTGTTAACAGAAATGTTCGATGCTGGGATGGAACAGCTAGTGGTGCTACCGTTGTATCCGCAATACGGCGGTCCGACCACCGGTTCGACATTCGATGAGGTCGCTGCAGAGCTCACGCGCCGACGCTGGCTGCCCTCGTTTCGATTTGTCAGTGCTTACCACGACGACCCTCGCTATATCCGCGCAATGGCCGATAGCATTCAGGCGCACTGGGCAGAACACGGGCGGGCCGACAAGCTCTTGCTCTCCTATCACGGCATGCCGCAGCGCTATTTAATCGAGGGCGACCCTTATCATTGCCAGTGCTATAAAACCTCTCGTCTCATCGGCGAAGCACTCCAGCTCACGGAAGACCAGATGATGACCACTTTTCAGTCACGCTTTGGCCGGGAAGAATGGCTGCAGCCTTACACCGACGAGACGTTGAAAGCCCTACCGAGTGAGGGGGTGACATCGGTTCAAGTGGTGTGTCCGGGATTTTCGGCCGATTGCCTTGAAACGATTGAAGAGATTGGCATGGAAAATCGGGACTATTTCCTCGAGGCGGGGGGAACGCGCTACGAGTATATCCCTTGCCTTAACGCGGAGCCCGGGCACGTGACGGCATTGACCGACCTGCTGGCGGACCAAATGCAGGGCTGGCTCGCGAACGATTACGATCCAGCCATGAGCGATCGTTTAGCACGCAACCTTGGGGCACCCCAATAGGCGCCCCCCAGTAAGCGTGCCTCAGCAGGCGCAACTTCAGCGCTAGTGTGCTGGCTCGAACCAGCCAATACCCAATGCCAAGCCAATCCCCATTAAGAATAAAAGGGTCAGTCGAACCCGATCATGGCTGTGAAATTGCACCTCGGGCAACAGGTCACTCAGTGCAATGCAGATAAACGCGCCACCGGCAAAGGCGAGGATCCCGGAGAGCCATAGAGACGACTCGAGATAAGGCGCCATACCGAGGTAAAAGGCCATCGCCGCCAGTGGGCATAACGCGGCAAATACGATGGCAGCTAACCAGCGCTGGGCAGACACCCAACCCGCGTTCGCCATCACGGTTTCTATCGACAGGGAATCCAGCGGCTTGTGCAGTAAAATAGCCAAAAATACCCCTAAACCCAGGCCATGCTCGCTGAGCATGACGGCTCCGAGAGCGATGCCGTCGATCACCGTATGCACACATAAACCCGTGAAGAGCCCCAGTGCACCAATCCCCCTGTCAGACGAGTGACTGTGTGCATGGGCATGGGCATGTAAATCGGCAGGTAAAGGGAGACGAGAGTCGGCCTCCGCTGACGACAGCTCGCTGGACGCTGCTGCGGTAACAAAATCATGCTGATGAAAATGAAATAGCCGCAACAACAGCAGCATGAAAACAAGCCCAACGAGAGCCCATGCCATGACAAGGTCAATATCACCGACCAGTCCGAAGCTGTGAGGAATCAGATGGCAGAGCGCAACACCCAGCATCAA
>JABJAS010000091.1 GCA_018666055.1 Halieaceae bacterium
CCAGGCAAACAGCTGCGCTGGTGCTAACGGTAATGTCGTCAGTAAGGACTCTAGAATCCCGTTTGATAAGCCGCGCCAACCGGCATGCGCAATGCCCACGCAAGAGGCATCTTTTGCGGCGATGACAACGGGCAGGCAGTCGGCCGTTAGAATGGCGAGGGGCGTGCGGCGTTGCGCCGTCCAGTGCGCGTCCGCTTCACTGCAATCGGTATGATCTGCCAAGACAGTTCGATTACCGTGCACTTGCCGAAGCCAGCAGATGGGCTGTTCTGGCAACACCGATTGCAGTCGCGCTCTGTTCTCCCTGACATGCGCGGGATTATCCCCCACGTGATCACCTAGGTTCAGCGCGTCGAAGGGCGCCTCACTCACTCCACCATCCCGAGTGGTCACGCCTATTATCACGCCTGGGATGTCGATCTCGGGCAGGATCAGCGAGGGCGATGGCGTCACACTGCGTCTTCCTGCTCTAAACACGCTAGTAGACGAGCCATATCAGCGGGGATTGGTGTCTCAAAGGTCAGACTGTCTTGTGACAGAGGATGGAGAAAAGTCAGCTGGCGGGCATGCAGCGCTTGTCGCCTGAAACCTGTCAGCGCCGCCACTAACTGATCGCTGGCCCCAGCAGGCCGCATTGCCCGTCCCGCATAAACGGGGTCACCCACCAGTGGGTGCTTACGCCACGCGAGATGAACACGAATTTGGTGCGTCCGCCCCGTCTCAAGACTGACTGAAAGATGCGTATGGGCGCGAAATCGTTTTTCAATTCGATAATGCGTCTTGGACGGTTTGCCGTCCTCTACGACCGCCATTTTTAATCGTGATGTAGGGTGACGTCCAATCGGCGCATCAATCGTACCCCCACCGGTAAACGTGCCGCGGCACACGGCGCTGTATATGCGGCTTACTGATCGATCCGCCAGCTGCGCCACCAAGGACTTATGCGCGATAGCAGATCGGGCGGCCAACATGACCCCCGAAGTGTCCTTGTCGAGCCGATGCACAATTCCGCCTCGAGGCAACCCGGACATTTCTGGGGCATGAGCCAACAAACCATTGACCAATGTGCCCGTCTGATGGCCTGTCGCAGGGTGGACCACCAGCCCCGCCGGCTTATTGAGCACGATGACATGCTCGTCCTCATACAAAATATCAAGCGGTAGGGGTTCCGGCGCCCACTCGACGCGATTTTCGGTTTCAGGCCACAGTGATAACTGGTCATCAACGGCCACTTTATCCTTCGGTTTGGCCGCTTGGTGATTACGCTGTAGCCGACCCGCCTTAATCCACTCAGCAAGTCGACTGCGCGAAAAATCAGGAAATAGGTGTGCGGCGGCGGCATCTAACCTCGTGCCATGTAAATCGGCAGGAATTTGGACCTTTAATGCCTCTTCGCTATTAAAAACTTCCTCTTCCAAGCGCTGTGACTCCCTAACAGTTACGTTTACACTACAGACCCAGAATGTATCACGGTGGAACGATGGTCTTGGTGTTTTCCAGATGCGCTTCTCAAGCGCTGCTCCTCAGTCTCTTGTTACTCGTATCGGGCTGCTCTTGGTTTGGTGGCGATGATGACGAGTTAATCGCCGATTCAGGCGAGCAGCAGATGTACCGTGAAGCCCAACGACATTTGAAAAACGAAAATTTCAGTCTCGCGGTCCGCAGCTTACAGGGGCTCGAAAGCCGGTACCCGTTTGGTCAATACGCTGAGCAAGCGCAATTGGAACTCATTTACGCTCACTACAGCGCTTACGAGTTTGCGGCGGCCAACGAGGCCGCAGATCGGTTCATCCGGTTGCACCCCCGTCATCCGAGCGTCGACTATGCCTACTACATGAAAGGGTTGGCTGCGTACGACATTGAACCGGGGTTCTTCTCGCGTTTTATCCCCTCAGACGATACGAAACGCGATGTAAGCCACATTCAAACGGCCTTTGCAGAATTTGCGCAACTGTTGGCGCGGTTTCCCGATAGCGCCTATGCCCCAGATGCGCGGCAAAGAATGGTGCACATGCGGAACATGCTGGCGCGGAACGAAATTCATGTCGCCAACTATTACTTCCGCCGCGGCGCCTATATGGCGGCACTGAATCGTGGCAAATACGTGGTAGAGCACATGCAGCAGACACCCAGTGTTGCGGATGGGCTCGCCATAATGGGCCAGGCTTACCTACTGCTTGGCCTCAACGACTTGGCCGAAGATTCAATTGCGGTGTTGTGCGAAAACTATCCAGACCACCCCAACCTTATGTCAGGATGTGAGTTCGACAGCGTCTACACGATGGATGGGCTGCAACGATCTTGGATCAACCAGGCAACACTTGGTCTGTTTGACCCCCCTAAGCCGCCGCAATTCAACTATCGACCTAAGACGTAACCCGCACTTATTGGGGTGATCGCCAGGCCCAGGTAATGGGGTAGCGGCGGTCCCGACCAAAGGCGCGTGGCGAAATCCTGACGCCCACGGGCGCTTGGCGACGCTTATATTCATTCAGATCAATCAATCTCACGACACGATGGACGTCTTCAGGGGAAAACCCCGCGGCAATCATGTCGTCACGGGACGCATCACGCTCTACGTAGTGCTCGATGATTTGATCCAACACCTCATAAGGCGGCAGGCTGTCTTCGTCTTTCTGATCCGGCGCCAATTCAGCTGAAGGTGGGCGGCTGATAACGCGCTCAGGGATACACTGCCCCAGCGTATTGCGATATTGCGCCAAAGCATAAACCAGCATCTTGGGACAGTCTTTCAGCACATCGAACCCCCCCGCCATATCGCCGTACAGGGTTGAGTAACCCACTGCGAGCTCACTCTTATTACCGGTTGTGAGGACCAGCAAATTTTTCTTGTTCGAAATGGACATCAGCAGAACGCCCCGACAGCGCGCCTGCAAATTTTCTTCCGTGATATTAGGTTCAAGACCCTCAAATGCGGGAGCCAGTGTCGTCATAAAGGCTTCATAAAGTGGCTCGATCGATCGATTACTAAATGCCACCCCCTGAGTGTTTGCTTGTTCG
>JABJAS010000092.1 GCA_018666055.1 Halieaceae bacterium
CTCAACCCTTTTGGAGGTGTCAGGTCGCCGTCAGTCAGCAAAGCCCCCCTTGTATTTGAGTCGCCGTGATAGCGTCAGGTCAGGCGTTACGTGGGGGAAGTTGTCTTAAAGGACGGCCCGTTGAAGAAGGCCCCGCAGAAGACGGTACCGCAAAAGCAGGTTCCGCAGAGAAGCGTGCCAAGACAAAAGGCGCTTGAGGAGGGGGGATAACGCACTCACCTCGGTCGACCGCTTTGAGCAGTGCGGCCTCAAGCCCGTTTATTGCCGATCCTAGCAATGTCGCGCGATCGGGGCTGTTGGTAAGCGCCGTTTAGTCAGGATGCGTTGCCCGTTGCGCCGCCCTCTGCCCCTGATTGAAATTGTCGACTCGCCAAACGTTGATATAGATCACAGCGCCTGATGAGGTCCTCGTGGCGACCACTGTCGACGACTTGTCCTTCGTTCATGACGACAATTTTATCGGCGTTCATGACGGTGGAGAGTCGGTGGGCAATGATGATCGTCGTGCGCCCTTGCATAATCTCAGTAAGCGCCTGCTGCACATGCCACTCGCTTTCCGTATCGAGTGCACTGGTGGCTTCGTCGAGCAGCAGTAGCTCTGGATTGACCAAAATAGCTCTTGCTAGCGCCAATCGTTGACGTTGGCCGCCTGAGAGCCTGACGCCTTGTGCGCCAAGATCGCTTCGGTAACCCTCTGGTAGGGCCGTTATGAAATCGTGAGCGTGCGCCATTTGTGCAGCGGTTTCGACAGACGCCTGCGTTGGGCTGTCGGCCCCATAAGCGATGTTATATAAAATATCGCCCGAGAACAGTGCGGGTTGTTGGGGCACGAGTGCAATCTTTTGACGCCAGGCAGTGAGTGAGAGCGCTCGTAAGTCAGTTCCCCCGAACTCAATAGCGCCTTTAGCAGGGTCATAGAAGCGCAGGACGAGTTCAAAAACCGTTGACTTGCCGGCCCCCGAAGGCCCCACTAATGCCACCGACTCACCGGGCTGTATCGTTAAATTAAACCCATTGAGGGCCGGTATGTCGGGCCGACTTGGGTAAAAAAACTGCACCGCGTCGAAGTGTAAGCACTGACCACTCGCAATGGCGCTGCTGCCGCTATCCGGAATTGTGTTGCTTTCCTGTAGCAGTTCCATCAGCCGTTCTGAGGCACCGGCTGCCCGTTGCAGGTCACCCCAGACTTCTGCCAGTGTGGCAAAACTGGTGCCCACCATCACGGCATAAAAGACGAACGCACCGAGTTCGCCTCCGGTCATCCGGCCTTCGATCACATCGATGCCGCCAGACCACATCATGCTGATCATGCCCCCCATCAACAAAACGATGGCAAACCCAGTCAGTAACGCTCGCTGCCATACACGTGATCGCGCAATGACGAAGGCGCGCTCAACATCTTGCGCGAAACCGGTTTTTTCTGCGATCTCACGATTGAAACTTTGAACCACTTTAATGCTTTGAAAGATTTCGCCGGCACGACTGCCGACCTCTGCTATCGACTGCTGACTTTTACTGGAGAGTTTGCGCACTCGTCTGCCGAAGATCAGGATCGGAATCAGCGTGACGGGGACTGCGATTAAAATCACTAGACTGAGTTGTAAATTGGTAATCACCATTAAGATCAGGGCACCGCTTAACGTCAGCGCACTGCGCACCGCAAGACTCACGGAGGAGCCGATCAACGTTTGCAGGAGTGTCGTGTCTGTCGTCAGCCGCGACATAATCTCGCCTGAATGGTTTGTTTCAAAGTAGCTGGGCTGTAAATGAACGAGATTATTAAAGACTGCACTCCGTAGATCGGCGCTCACACGTTCACCGAGCCAAGACACCAGGTAAAACCGCGTCATGGAGCCAATTGCGATGGCGATGCCAACAAACAGGATAAAGGAGACGGCCTGATATAGCCCGCTGGCGTCAGCGCCGGAGAAACCCTCATCGATCAGTATCCTGACACCGTATCCCAACGTCAGATTGGCGCCGGCGGTAAAAATGAGCGCGATGCCGGCAGCGATTAAGCGACTTTTATGAGGCCATAAAAAAGCTAACATCTGTCGCAGCGGCGCCATCGACTTCGCACGAGTAAGCCGGTCGTCAGGCTCGATTGTTTGTTTGATGGGCGCTGTATTGTCAGTCACATTAATCGCTTCGGGCTGGCGTGAGGGGTGCTTTTTCTTCATCTGGAACTAGTTTACGCGGACCGGCATTAAAAAGATCGTTCAG
>JABJAS010000093.1 GCA_018666055.1 Halieaceae bacterium
CGAGGGTTCCTGCGAAAAAATCGCATTGAGGATTTTGAAGCCATTCTTGAGGTATCCCCCAACAAAGAGGGCTCCTTTCATTACGGGGGGAAAATGGTTTTTCTACCTGATGGCACCTTAATAGTGAGCGTGGGCGAGGGATTTTCTTACCGTGAAGAGGCGCAAAACCTCTCTTGGGAGTTGGGCAAACTGCTGAGAGTCAATGCGGACGGGTCGGTACCCGTCGATAACCCCTTCCCCACTGAAGCGCCTAGAGTTTACAGCTATGGCCATCGAAACCCTCAGGGACTCATCTTCGATGAGGAATCACAACGCATTTTGATGCACGAGCACGGACCAAAGGGGGGCGACGAGCTCAACGTGATCGAGGCAGGGAAAAATTATGGCTGGCCCGCAATCACCTATGGCGTGGATTACAGTGGTGCCGTGATCTCTCCGTTTACTGAAGCAGACGGCATGGAGCAGCCGATGACCTACTGGGTGCCCAGTATTGGCCCATCGGGCCTGGCCATCTATCGAGGCGATGATTTCCCGGACTGGGAAGGCGACCTATTTCTGGGTTCGCTGATCAACGAAGAAATCCGACGGCTTGAACTCGACGGTAATACGGTGATCGACGATTCACCGGTATTCCCTGAGGTAACGGGTCGTGTTCGTGACGTGCGCGTGCTGAAAGACGGCAGCATTGTTGCCGTCACAGATGAAGGCACTGTCTTCCACATTTCCAGTTAGCTGCTTAAGAGCAGATCGTTCGGCTAACGCTAGCCAGCTCATTGTCTATTCCGGGCAACACAGCCTGCGCATTGACGACTCTGCAAAGTGATGGCCACCCTGGCTGTCACTAACTGGCATCAGCGAGTGTCGAGCCGCCTTTTGTGTGACAAACGCCGGGTGGTCATCATCACGCGATAAACGATGAGGGGGTGACTTCCCATTAATCGATAAGCAGTTCATCATCAGTGCGGTGGTCTCTGACAACCTGCCTCACGGCGTTGTCAGATGACATCACTCATACCAAGCGCTTAAAGGGAGAACGATAACGTGGCAACACAGCAAACGATGCTTGCGAGTGATCTACGTGTCGTCGAGCGATGGTTGTCTGGTCAAGGCGCCAATGTTGAGGACGCATTGCAAGCGGCAGGGATACCTATGACCGCGCTGACCAAACCCCGTTCACGAATCCCTACGGCACACGTTGGCGCACTGTTAACACAACTATCGTCACAATACCCCGCCGAGGATATCGGGCTTGCGCTCGCCCAACATCATCACATCATGGATACCCATGTACTCGGTATTACGGCGATCTCCTCGGAAACGGGGCTAGCCGCCTTGCAGCGACTCTGCCGCTATCAAGCCCTCGTTTCTACTCACAGCCCGCTACAGATTATCGAAGAAACAGACACCGTCACGATCGCTAAAAATGTGGTCTACGAAGGCATTGCAGAACACATCACTCAGGTTTTCCTATTCGCAGTTCTGCTCCACAGCATTCGCAACTTCACTGATTTTCCTGGCGACCCGATTAAGGTCTCCTTATATGGAGCTGACGAGGACCGCCTATCGACCTATCGCAGCGTCTTTGGACCCCGGGTCAGCTTTTCTGCTCAACGCGGGGAACTGGTGCTGCCGCGAAAATTACTGGTACAGCCCATTTCAACGAGCAACATTGATGTCCTCACCGCCAATGAGCCGATGCTCGAGTCCCTTGTCCGAGCTGTCAGAGAAGGCAACCTGTTAGCCACTCTCAAGGTAGCCATCCTCGATCAGCTACCCGCTCATACGTTGACTGAGGAGGAAGCTGCTGCCTCTCAAAATATGAGTTTGCGAACGTTACAACGGCGGCTTCAGGATGAAGGCACTCGTTTTCGGGTATTACTGGACCAAACGCGCGCCGAACTCGCCGAAAGTCGGCTGGGGGACCCTATGGTGGGACTATCTGAAGTGAGTTACCTGTGCGGGTTTAGTGAGCAAGCGTCCTTCTCTCGAGCGTTTAAACGCTGGACCGGCGAAAGCCCCTCAACTTACCGACAAAAACTGCTGTCGTAAAAACCCCCAGAAGACCCCTCATTCAGCGAACTCGGTTTTTGTAACGGCGCCTGGACACGGGTTGCAGATGCCAATCCAAGTTAGGCCGACCGCCGCGGTTAAAGCACCTTTGCTCGTGTCGCGATCAGCTTGATCAACTCATCAACTTCTGCGGGCGATGTCCCAAAGTGTGTGACAAAACGTGCCATATTGGGCAGCACCGGCCAATCATAAAACGCAACGCCCTCATTCCTTAGGTCGTTGCGGAGCGGTTCCGGTATCACGGGAAACACTTCGTTTGCCTCAACAGGCCACGGCATGTCGATCGTGGAGTGTGACGCGAGTCCTTGCGCTAATCGATGCGCCATCGCGTTGGCATGGCGAGCATTCTGGCGCCACAACTCATCTGATAGAAGTGCCAGCCACTGAGCAGCGATAAAACGTTGTTTGGACCACAGGTGGCCGGCACGTTTACGTCGGTACGCCAACTGCTGCGCAAGCGCTGAGTCAAACACCACCACGGCTTCAGTGGCAATGCCGCCGTTTTTAGTGAGGCCAAAACTGAGGCCATCAACACCCGCCCGCCACGACAAGTCAGCGGGGCTGGCGCCTGAGGCAACCACTGCGTTAGCAAACCGGGCGCCGTCAACATGTAACTTCATGTCATAGCGATCCGCAATGCGGCGGTAAACCTGCAGCTCCTCTGGGGTGTAGACGGTGCCCGCCTCCGTGACATTGGACAGACTGATCACCGCGGGTTGCGCGCTGTGAACACCGTGACTGATTGCCGACTCGATGGCCTCTTGCAGACTCACCGGGTCTGGCTTACCCGCGTGACCCGCAATACCGACCAATCGTGCACCACCCGAAAACAGCTCCACCGCCGTATTTTCGTCGTTCAAAATATGGGCATCAACGTGACAATAGACAGCACCCCAAGGCGGGCAAATAGCACTCAGCACCAGTGCATTGGCTGCGGTTCCTGTGGTCACAAAAAAAACAGCGCACTCTGTTTCAAAAAGGTTTTGTAAGGCGGTCTCGGCCTCGGCGCTCAGCGCATCATCACCGTACGCCGGGACAGCATTCGCACTGGCCTCTACAACTGCTCTCAACACTGCTTCATGCGCACCTGCCACATTGTCTGAACTAAAGTTCATCGCTTTTCTCTGCTCGCTTGTTAGCCCGAAGCCGGACTATAAGCCTCGAGTCCCGCCACAGGCCAGTCCATGTTATAAAAGCGGCTGATTATTGGGGGACTAATGCGCGCTTTTCGTAACATTTTTCTCGGCGCTACCGCTTTTATCGCACTCCTCGCAGTCGTGGCGTTGACAGCAGACTTAGGGGTGCTGAGACCCCTCTATGAACAGGTAGCCAGCCACCTGGTCAAACGCGAAGTCCGTATTCTTGGGCCGTTAGAGGTTCGACTGGGAAGCCACTTGGAGGTGTTTGCTGAGCAGATTTCCGTTGCAGGCGCCGCCCCGAATAACGATCCGTTCCTTAGCGTCGGGGCTGCCTCCCTAGCACTGCAACTCACTACTTTGTTAGACAATGAGATTACGATTAAGTCGGCTGCGTTGCGCGATGTCACACTCAACCTTGATACCCGTCATGACAGTGACGACAACCCAAACACTGAGGCCAGCGGGACGCTGACACCGTCACCGCAGCCAGATGGTTCAAGATCGCCTCCTGAAGGCGCATTCGCTTATCGATTTCGCGCCAATAACGTGTCGATCAATAACGCCGATATCGTCTGGCACAACGACAGTAACGATGAACCCTCAGTCCTACATGTCACAAGCCTGACCGAGGAACTCACTGATACGACGCTGGCACTCGCTAGCACGGGTCTCGTCAATGGCAAGCCCTATGAAACCGACCTCACCATTGGCGATGTTGAATCACTGCTGGTTGTCGATGACTGGTTGATCGATTGGGCGGGAACGGTTGGGAGTGCGACCTTTGACGCGACAGCCCGCCTCGATTCACTGGAGTCAATCGGCACGTCTGAGCTCTCGCTCTCGGTCCATGCCGATAGCGCCAATCAATTATTGACCACACTGGCACTACCCACCATAGAAGAAGGACCCATTGATATTGCCGTCGCGCTGAGTCAACAGGGTAAACGCGTTGCCCTGAATCTAGACGCGCTTTTTGGCGAGTTTCATTTTATTGGCGACGGCGGCATCGACGACGTCCTAACCTTTGAGTCGAGTCACCTCAATCTGATTGCTGAGGGCCCGAACCTAAGCCATCTTGGGTCTGTAATCGGGCAACCAAACTGGCCCGAAACGCCATTTGAACTCGACATCGAGGCGGCGCAACACGGCGTAAAGATTGAGGTCCCGCTCGTCATGTTGCGAAGCGATGTAATCAGGCTCTCGCTAGCAGGGGGCTTCGCCGATTACCGCCAGCCAAGCACGGGGGCATTAGACGGCACGATCGATATCCCTTCCCTGGCACAGTGGGGCGCCGCGTTCGCATTACCCCCAGAGCTAATTGGCCCAGTCAATGGCAGTGTCTCGCTCAAGAGAACGCAAGGCGGCGCCGATATTGAGATTCGCACCGAAAGTCCCCTCGTATCGCTGGCCATAGCAGGGCGGGTTGAGCCGGGTGAAGCCATGCTGGGGTCAACCGTCTCCATTCGGGGGAAAATGGACGATCCAGATCGGCTACTGAGCCTCATTACTGGAACCTCGACCCAG
>JABJAS010000094.1 GCA_018666055.1 Halieaceae bacterium
AATATCCACGCTTTAGAAATGGGTCATCAATATGCGTCTACCCACTTCACGTGTCCCTTGGGAATTCACTTGAAAGCCGGAGAGCAAACGCCCAAGCACATAGAAGAATTTGACCAAATTCTCATGGATGGCAACACCGCCACCGCATTAGGGGCTGTTTATGCTGGCGCAACAGTAGCCGCTTGGTATCCCATTACGCCGTCGACATCAGTGGTCGATGCATTCGAAAAATACTGCCGACGGTTGCGAATCGACCCGGGGACGGGCAAGAAAAACTACGCGATCGTTCAAGCGGAAGACGAGCTCTCGGCCATGGGTATGGTGATTGGCGCGAACTGGAACGGTGCTCGCGCCTTTACGGCAACCAGCGGCCCGGGTATCTCGTTGATGAGCGAGTTTTTGGGTCTCGCCTATTTTGCCGAGGTGCCTGCCGTGCTGGTCGATGTGCAGCGCGCAGGCCCCTCCACTGGCATGCCAACACGCACCCAACAATCGGATATTTTTGCCGCCGCTTATGCTTCACACGGCGATACTAAGCACGTACTGCTCTTCCCCGCCACGCCAGCCGAATGCTTTAGCATGACCGTTGAGGCCTTTGACCTAGCCGAGCGCTTACAGACACCGGTTATTTTAATGAGCGACCTAGATCTCGGGATGAACGAATGGATGTCGCCTCCCTTAGAATTCGACGACAGTTATCGTTATGACCGGGGGAAGGTGCTGACAGGTGAAGAGCTCGACGCAATGACCGAGCGGTTTGGTCGTTATCTTGACGTGGATGGCGACGGTATCCCTTATCGGACGTATCCGGGAGCACACCCCACCAAAGGCGCTTACTTTACTCGAGGCAGCTCCAGAGACGAGTATGCCGCTTACACCGAAGACGGTGATGTCTATGTCCGCAACATGGACCGGCTATTGCAAAAATTCGAAACGGCGAAATCGTTGGTGCCTGAAGCCAAAATTAAAATGGCGGCTGCGCCCACCCAAGACGCGCTACTGTTCTTCGGCACTACCGCGTCACCCGCCTACGAAGCATTAGAGATGTTAGAAAAAGAAGGGATTCATCTCGACACCTTGCGACTGCGTTCTTTTCCTTTTACGCAAGAAGTCGAGGACTTTATTGAGGCCCACGATCGTATCTTTGTTATCGAGCAAAATAGAGACGGACAGATGCGACGCTTACTGCTCAACGAAACCAACGTTGAAGCCAACGCCAAACTTGTCTCGGTGGTGGAATACGATGGGCTCCCCGTGACCGCGCGGAAAATTGCTACTGTGATCAGAGGGCATCTGGGCGTCAACAATGTCACGCCACTGGTGCCTCAGGAAAAGGACATCGCCTAATGACTTATGCTAAACCCGCCTTTCGTCATCCCGACTCCAAAACCAACGAGGTAGGCTGTACGCGCCGTGATTATGAGGGCGGACTATCGACGCTCTGTGCCGGCTGTGGCCATGACTCAATTAGCGCCGCGATAATCGACGCTTGTTTTGAGCTTTCGATTGAACCGCATCGGGTTGCCAAGCTCTCTGGCATAGGTTGCTCATCGAAAACGCCTGCCTATTTTCTCAGTGGCTCCCATAGTTTCAATAGCGTGCACGGGCGAATGCCCTCAGTGGCCACAGGCGCCAATGTGGCCAACCGAGACCTGATCTATATTGGCGTCTCTGGGGATGGTGATACCGCCTCGATTGGCATGGGTCAGTTTGCGCATGTGATGCGTCGCAACCTGAACATGACCTACATCGTCGAAAACAACGGCTGCTATGGGCTCACGAAAGGGCAAGACTCCGCCACCATGGATACCGACTCTGTCAGCAAAAAAGGGGATATCAATCCCTATATGCCGATTGACTTGGTGCGCTTAGGCATCGAAGTTGGCGCCACCTTTGTGGGTCGCAGCTTTTCCGGTGACAAGGCGCAACTGGTGCCGCTCATTAAGGCGGCAATCAGTCATCGTGGATTCGCTTTACTGGATGTGATTTCACCCTGCGTCACGTTTAACAACCATCAGGGTTCAACGAAGAGCTACGCTGACTTCCGCGAGCATAATGAAGCGATGCCGGTCGACTTTGTGCCACGAAGGGAGGCGATCACTACCAGCTACGATGCCGGCATGGTGCAAGAGGTGTGCTTACATGACGGGTCAGTGTTGCGCCTGCAAAAAATCAATAACGAATACAACATCGAGGATGCACAATCTGCGCTGGATGCGATTGCGCACCACAGTAAGCAAGACCGCATCTTGACCGGATTACTCTATATTAATCGCGACAGCCAGGAGCTCCACGACGTACTGCAAACTGCCTCCAAACCGCTGAATACGATGTCTCAACGGGACTTATGCCCAGGATCTCGCTTCCTCGACTCGATTAACGCAGGCCTGCGCTGAGCCTCTCGCTAGGCGCCGACAGTCCTGCCGTTATGGTGCTGGTAACCAAATCTACCCTGCGCGGTTTGGTCAGACCACTGAGCCGCCTTACTCGTCCACTGGGTCTCATCGCAACGCCGGGCATGTTGGGCACTGATCTCTAGTACATCTACGCCCGCCTCCAGCAGCATCGGTAATTGATCTGGCAGCAGATCCCCCACTACCTCGAGGCGACCGTTAAAGCCGATCTGTCGAAGTTGCCGGGCGAGCGTGAACACCCGACCGTCCGAAAAGCTGGCCACGACTAACGCAATCACAGGCTCCACTAGCCAGGCGTCCAACATCGATAGCGACGTCACCTCAGAGACCTGCTTGTCGGCGCGCTGCGCACCCTCTCCCTGCTCCGACATAAAGCGGCCACCATGATCGACCCTGACAGTATCGATCGAATCACTCATCGCGAAGAGACCGCAATGACGTTGGGGTTTCGGTGCAGTCCGCACTCTAATTTGTCTTGCCCTCGCCAGCGTCCTGCTCGTATGTCCTCGCCGCCCATCACCCGAGACGTGCACGGCTCACAACCAATAGAGGGGAATCCCTCGCTTACGAGGGGATGTGGCGGAAGCCGGTGCTCCGCTTGGTACGATGCGATACGATCTGCACTCCAATCGGCCAGCGGATTGAATTTCCACGTAGCGTAAATGTCGTCCCATTCAACCCGCTCCAGCCAAGCACGCTCGGTCGAATGAAACTGCTTTTGCCCGCTAATCCATCCACCATAGGGCCTCAGTGCCCGCTTGAGCACCTGCACCTTCCTCACCGCGCAACAGCGATCGGGATCCCTTTGATGCAGCGTACCCGCCTCGTCGTAACGCTTTTCTGACAGTGGATCAATACCGATGATCTGGGCTCCCTCCAGTCCGAATCGGTCAATGAGCTCATCTCGATAGGCCAGGGTTTCAGGAAAATGAAAACCCGTGTCAAGAAATACGACGCGAGTCTGAGAATTGAGCGTTGCGACCAAGTGAAGTAACACCGCGCTCTCAGCGCCAAAACTCGATACCACTGCTAGCTCGCCAAATGGAGTTTGCTGGCTGAGTAACCGCGCCAAGAAGGCTTGGGTATCCAATGAACCAAGTGCCTCAAATGCAGCGCTCTTAGCAGAAACGGCTGCCGGTATCGCAGGGACGCTACTATGCGGCATCTCTCACCTCATACAGTGCAGCGCGAAAAGGCTCAGTACCCACCCTTTCAACCGTGGCCGCAAACGTTTCAGATGACGATAAGCGCAGTGCAAGAAAAGTGTCTAGCATCCGATCTAGCGCCAGCACTAAATCGTCCTCACTGAAGCCGGGCCCCATTTTGTCGCCGAGCTTCGCTGCTAATCCGCCGCGCCCGCCCAATGTTAATTGATAATTCTCAACCCCCGCCTTATCTAAACCCAAGATCCCAATGTCACCAATATGGTGGTGACCACAGGCATTAATACAACCTGATATTTTTATTTTCAGGGGACCCAACGCGCGCTCGCGCGCTTGATATCGCTGAGACAATTTTTGTGCAATGGGTATTGAGCGTGCCGTCGCTAGCGCGCAGTAATCCATACCCGGACACGCAATCAGGTCTGATAACAGACCAATATTGGCGGTAGCCAGCTGGGCGGCGCACAGTCGCTGATACACCTCAGGCAGATCAGCCTGGGCAACATGTGGCAGTACTATGTTCTGTTCGTGACTGACACGTAATTCATTGAATCCGTACTGCTCAGCAATATCTGCCAAACATCGCATCTGCTCGGCACTTGCATCACCTGGGGTTTTACCGTGCGCCTTCAAACTAACGGTCACTGAGGAATAGCACTCGACCTTATGGGGGCTGACGTTATGCTCCACCCAAGATCGGAATGCGGGCACCGCATCAATCTGTTCGAGATACGGCTCGATATCCCGTTCCGGAAGATCAGGCACCGAAAATTGATCCATGATGTCTTGTAACGACTTTACTGCGCTCGGACTAAACGCAGCAATGACTGAGGGCAGCGCGTCGTTTACCGCCGCGGTAAAAGGGCCCTCCCCCATGGCTTGCAGTAGGATTTTAATCCTCGCCTTGTATTTATTGTCGCGGCGTCCAGCCAAGTTATAAACCGACAAAATGGCCTCAAGATGGGGCAGGAGCGCTGCTGTCGGGATTTCACGAAACAACCGCTTGCCGACCACGGGGGTCCGTCCAAGCCCACCACCCACATAGATATCGAACGCGACCCCGTCGCCCGACTGCACCAGCCTCAGACCGATATCATGCGCTTTAATCACCGCGCGATCGACCGCACCCGCGCTGATAGCAATTTTAAATTTACGCGGCAAAAACTGAAACTCAGGATGATCGGTGGACCATTGACGAATCCATTCCGCATAAGGCCGAGGATCGGTGACTTCATCTAACGCCGCCCCGGCAAAATGATCAGTGGTCACATTGCGAATAGTATTTCCGCTGGTCTGTATGGCGTGCATGTCTGCTGTGGCAAGCGCCGCAAGAATATCGGGTGTATCGACCAACAGTGGCCAATTAAACTGAATATTCTGCCGCGTTGTAAAATGCCCATAGCCCCGGTCCCACCGCTCTGCGATCTCTGCCAACACCCGCATTTGCCGACTCGATAACGTGCCATAGGGTATCGCCACTCTGAGCATATAAGCGTGTAGCTGGAGATACACGCCATTCATCAACCGTAACGGCTTGAACTCGTCCTCCGTCAACGCGCCGGAGAGT
>JABJAS010000095.1 GCA_018666055.1 Halieaceae bacterium
AAATCGGCTCAAGTACATGAAGGGTAGAGTTCAGGATTGAGCGTTTAACTTTTCGAGCAACAATTGGTTCAGTAGCTGAGGGTTTGCCTGTCCCTGCGATGCCTTCATGATCTGCCCGACAAAAAATCCGCTGAGCTTTTTGCGTTTTGCCTCGTCTGCCGCCACATATTGAGCGACCTGATCTGGGTTAGCAGCGATCACCTCTGCCACCATGGTTTCGAGCGCCCCCGCATCACTCACCTGCTTGAGTCCTCGCGATTCAATGATCTCATCCGCATCACCAAGGCCTTCCCACATTGCGTCAAACACTTGTTTTGCCAACTTACTCGACAGGGTGCCATCTTCAATACGGCTGATTAAGCCGGCCAGCTGCTGTGCCGATAGGGGGCTGTGCTCTATGGTGATATCGGCTCGATTCAGTGCCCCCGACAGGTCGCCCAAAATCCAATTGGCTGCGGGTTTTGCGGCATGGCAGTGGTCAACGACTGCCTCAAAAAAAGAAGCCATCGTGTGATTCGGTACCAATAGCGTCGCATCGTATTCGCTCAGTCCATAATCACTGACGAACCGATCTCGCTTCGCACCCGGCAGTTCAGGTAGCGTGGCGCGAACAGCTTCGATGTAGTCGGCATCAATCTCGATGGGCAGGAGATCGGGTTCGGGAAAGTATCGATAGTCGTTAGCGACTTCTTTGGAGCGCATGGAGCGCGTGACATTTTGTTCGGCATCGTAAAGTCGCGTTTCTTGGATAATGCGACCCCCGCTATCAAGAATGTCCGCCTGACGCTCGCATTCAATGTGGATTGCGCGCTCGACAAAACGGAAGGAGTTGACGTTTTTGATCTCAGTTCGTGTCCCCAGTGCTTCGGTGCCTCGCTCGCGCAGAGAGATATTGATATCACAGCGCATGGACCCCTCTGCCATGTTGCCGTCAGAAATGCCTAAGTAAGTCACCAGAGAATGCAGGGCCTTCAGGTAAGCGACGGCCTGCTCTGCTGTTCGAAAGTCAGGCTCTGTGACGATTTCTAGCAGGGGTGTGCCGGCTCGGTTTAAATCGATTCCGGTTTCGCGGGGGAAGATATCGTGGACCGATTTTCCCGCGTCTTCCTCGAGATGCGCCCGGGTGATGCGGATCGGCAGTAGCGAACCATCGGCCATGGGAACGTCAAAGACACCTTCACACACAATCGGCGCAAAAAATTGGCTGACCTGATAGCCCTTGGGCAGATCTGGGTAAAAATAGTTTTTTCGATCAAAAACAGAGCGCTCACCGATCTTAGCCCCAATGCCTAGCCCAAATGTGACGGCATGGCGAACGGCCTCCTCATTCAAAACAGGCAGCATGCCTGGCATACCCAGATCAACTGGATCAGCCTGGCAGTTGGGTTCGGCTCCGAACTGCGTTGCCGATCCTGAAAAGATCTTGGACTGTGTCGCCAGTTGCAAATGGACTTCCAAACCCATGACGATTTCCCAGTTCATGATTGGAAAGCCCCAAAGTTGGGTCGGAGCGTGTGCCAATCGGTGTCTTGCTGCAGCCGATGCGCCGCATTGAGAATCGTCGTCTCGTCAAAGGCCTTGCCAACGAGCTGTAAGCCCACGGGCATCCCGTTGATGAGACCGGCTGGCGCGGACAAGCCTGGCAAGCCCGCTAAGTTAACCGCCAAGGTGTAAACGTCCTCCATATACATGGCGACGGGGTCCTGTTGTTTCGCGCCACGCTGAAAGGCAACGTTTGGTGCGGAAGGCCCGGCAATCACATCAACCGCCTCGAAAGCGCGATGAAAATCTTCAGCAATGATGCGCCTGACTTGCTGAGCTTTATTAAAATACGCGTCGTAGAAGCCAGACGATAAGGCATAGGTTCCCACCAGAATACGCCGCTGGACCTCTTCTCCAAACCCCTCACTGCGAGATCGAAGATACAGATCTTCAAGGTCAGTGGGGGCGTCACAGCGATGACCGAATCGCACGCCATCGTAGCGGGCCAGATTGGCAGAGGCCTCTGCAGGTGCGATGACATAGTAAGTGGCGATAGCATAATGGGTGTGAGGCAAATCGATATCGATAAGACGAGCCCCTGCTTTTTCTAATACTGACAGCGCCGCCATGATGCGCTCTCGGACTTCGGGATTGAGTGCCTCATTAAAATATTCACGAGGTATCCCGATACGCAGGCCCTCTATCTCGCCATTCAGTGCGGCTGCAAAATCGGGTACCGCTCTGTCTGCAGAGGTTGAGTCCCCTGCATCGATGCCCGACATCGCCGTTAACATATGAGCGCAATCTTCCGCCGACCGCGCCATGGGCCCTGCCTGATCTAATGATGATGCGAAGGCGATAATGCCCAACCGTGACACCCGCCCATAGGTTGGCTTCAATCCGGTGATGCCACACAAGGAGGCGGGTTGCCTGATGGACCCTCCCGTATCGGTGCCGGTTACCAGTGGGGCGAATCCGGCTGCGAGTGCCGCTGCTGACCCGCCCGAGCTCCCACCGGGAACGCAGTTAAGGTCCCAAGGATTTTTCACCGCACCGAAATAGCTGGTCTCGTTGGATGACCCCATGGCGAACTCGTCCATATTGCACTTTCCAAGGGTGACGGTTCCAGCCGCTTTGAGTTTGGTCACGACTGTCGCGTCGTAGGCGGGCTCGAAGGATTCCAGCATGTGGGAGCCACAGGTTGTGCGCACCCCTTGGGTGCAGAAAATGTCCTTGTGTAACAAAGGGATTCCCGTGAGAGGGTTGCCTTCGCCACGCGACAGGGTCTGATCGGCTTCTCGGGCATCGGTAAGTGCCTGCTCACTACAGAGAGTGATGACGGCATTTAACGCGTCATTCTCCGCCTCGATTTGCCCCAGATAGGTGTTTGTCAGCTCTTCGCTGGAAATAGCACGTGCCGCGAGCAGACGATGGAGTTCGCTGACGGAGGCATTTAAAACGTCGCTATCTGACATCAGTCAATGACCTTTGGTACGAGAAAATAGCCACTGTCCTGAACAGGTGCGGATGCCATTAATGCTTCTCGAGCGTTGTGGCTTGTCACGGTGTCTGCGCGCAACCGTTGCGTCATATCGTGGGGATTAGACATCGGGACCACGCCATCGGTATCAATCGTATTCAGTTCGTCGACGAGATCGAGCACTTTACTGAAGCGTTCCGTGACCTCAGGCAGCTCAGACTCCGCAATACTAAGTCGAGCAAGCAGGGCAACTTTCTCAATATCTTCTGGAGTGACCGACATAACCGCGTTTCCGATTGAGGGGGCACGAAAACTAACATACTTGTCGCTTGCCCAAAAACCCCCGCATTGCTACATTCTCTTGCATTATGACGTTTGAAACGTCAGTTTTTAGGCCATTTTTCATTGGAGTGTGCCTAAGTGGTTAAGTGTTGCTGTTCGACCACGTTGATATTTTTGGGTCGCCGCCCCTGCGGCAGGCCACCACAGTCAGGGAATGATGATGTTCAAGCGCCTCCGAGGGATGTTTTCCACCGATTTATCGATTGACCTGGGCACTGCCAATACGCTGATTTATGTAAAGGAGCGAGGGATCATTCTTGACGAGCCATCGGTTGTCGCCATTCGTCTTCACAATGGGCAGAAATCGATAGAGGCGGTGGGCAAAGAAGCGAAGCGGATGCTGGGTCGCACGCCAGGCAATATTCAAGCGATTCGCCCATTGAAAGATGGCGTCATCGCTGACTTTCAAGTGACTGAAAAAATGCTGCAGCACTTTATTGCTAAGGTGCATGAAAGCAAATTTATCCGACCCAGTCCGCGCGTCTTGATCTGCGTGCCCTGCATGTCGACTCAAGTGGAGCGGCGAGCGATCCGCGAGTCAGCTTTGAGTGCGGGAGCCCGGGAGGTCAGGTTGATAGAGGAGCCGATGGCCGCTGCGATTGGCGCGGGCCTGCAGGTGGAAGAGGCCAGCGGCTGTATGGTGGTAGACATTGGTGGTGGTACGACAGAGATCGCCATCATTTCCCTGAATGGCGTGGTTTATCGGGACTCAATTCGGATCGGCGGTGATCGTTTTGACGAGTCAATTGTGTCTTATGTGCGCCGCAAATACGGCAGCTTAATCGGCGATTCTACGGCCGAGCGTATTAAGCAGGAGGTCGGCTGCGCCAAAAAGTCTGATGAGTTGCGAGAAATTGATGTGCGAGGACGCCATCTGGCGGAAGGTGTGCCGAGGAGCTTCAGCTTGACCAATGATGAGATTCTGGGTGCACTCGAAGAGCCGTTAGAAGCTATGTTGCGGGCTGTGAAATTAGCACTGGAACAGTCCCCACCTGAACTCGCTGCTGATATTGCCGAGTCGGGCATTGTGTTAACCGGCGGGGGAGCCTTGCTGACCGATCTTGATAAGCGCATTTCTGATGAGACCGGTCTCCCGGTGGTGGTTGCCGAAGACCCCCTGACTTGTGTGGCGCGAGGGGGCGGTAAGGCGCTCGAGCTAATGGATCGCCATGTATTGGATTTGCTGTCAACTGAATAACTCCAGACTACGCGGAGCAGCGCCATCAAACCGCTTTTCTTAAAACAAAATCCAATCGGTGCGCGGTTCCTCTTGTTGAGTATCGCCTGCTTCCTGATGTTGTTTATTTTTCGCGATGATCCGCGTGTGAATGCGGTACAACGGGGTGCAATTGATGGGGTCGCTTTCGCCACCAGCTTGGTGATTGCGCCACTGGACGCATGGGATCGGCTCGGGAATACCCTCCAGTCTAGGAGCAGTTTGCAAGAGGAAGTGCTGCGACTACAGCAGGAAAATCGCGTGTTGAAAGGGCAGTCTCAGCGATTGGCGTCGTTGTTGTCGGAAAATGCGCGGTATAAGGCATTGCTGAATTCTGCCCGAGACATTGGAGACGATTTGATTGCGGCTCAAATTACCAGCTTGTCCCCCGATCCTGCTCGGCATATCGTCATGCTGGACAAGGGTGTCAATGACGGTGTGGTTGATGGACAGCCTGTTTTAGGGGCCGAGGGCTTAATAGGACAAGTCACCAGTAGCGGTAACCGTAACAGCCGAGTGGTGCTGATTACTGACAGCGCTCACGCTTTACCTGTGCAGGTCAATCGATCGGGGCTGCGTGCCATTGCGGAAGGCAGTGGTTCAATTGACCGTCTGGTGATTCGACACTTGCCCGCTACAACGGATATTCGAGTGGGTGACCTGTTGGTAACCTCGGGGTTGGGGGGGCGTTTCCCACACGGTTATCCGGTGGCTCGCGTCACCGAAGTCATTGTTCTGGAGGGTGATGCTTTTGCCACCGTCTTTGCCGCACCGTCCTCATTACTGGACCGAGGTCGCTACGTGTTAATCGTGATGTGGGGCGACCTCCAGCGCGAGGCGGCGCCGTGATAGAACGCACCCAGGCGCTGTGGGTCATTTATGTATCGCTGGGCATCGCCTTGATGACCATGTTGCTGCCGTTGCCTATGGAGTGGCGGATATTCAGGCCGGATTTTGTGGCTCTCACCCTCTTTTATTGGGTTCTCGCGTTACCGCATCGAGTTGGGGTCGCAACTGCTTTTGGTACTGGGTTAGCCCAGGACTTGATTGAGGGGGCGCCACTGGGTATCTCTTGTTTTGGACTGATGCTGGCGACGCTAGTGCTGCTGTTCAGTTACCAACGAATTCGTCAGTTTGATGGCCTGCAGCAATCGTTAGTGATGCTGGCGCTGATGGTACTGAGTTCGGGTATTGAAGGCTGGCTCAGAACGGGTGTGGATTTGCCCACCTTGCCGCTGACAGGGCTGTTAGGTTTTGCGATGTCGATGTTGTGCTGGATACCCACCCGGCATGTTTGTCGTCAACTTCGACGCCATTACGGCGTAGTGTGATGCGACTGACACTCGCTTCGTCCAGTCCGAGACGTCAGGCATTGCTGGCGACCCTCTTGACTGATTTTGACACTGCTTCGCCAGATATTGATGAGCGTCTCCTCCCAGGGGAGTCACCTGAGCAGTACGTGTCGCGATTGGCAGGAAGCAAAGCGAGAGTATGCGACCGCCAAAATGATCTGACGCTGGGTGCTGATACAGCCGTCGCGTTGGGACATCGGATACTGGGTAAGCCGCTTGATCGCGACGATGCTGCGGCGATGTTAGAGGCGTTATCAGGACAGACCCATGAGGTTTATACAGCCGTTGCACTGTCACGAGAGGGGAGCGTGCAGCAGGTGTGCACTTGCACTTCGGTGACTTTTGCCACGCTCTCTCGCGCCACGATTGGCGAGTACTTAGCCACTGACGAGCCTTGGGATAAGGCGGGGGCTTATGGCATACAGGGTTATGCAGGTGCCTTCGTACAGCAAATAGTTGGAAGCTATAGTGCTGTGGTGGGCTTACCACTTTATGAGACACGTCACATGCTACAGCGCGCCGGATTGACGATGCGTCATGGTTAGTTCCGTGCCCCAACAGCTGGGCCGCATTATTTGGCCCGCTATGGTGACGATGCTCGTTGTGCTCGCCATTTATGTCAGTGGTGGCCGATTGCTGATGGGCGCGCTACCGAGTTTTCAAGCTGAAATAGAGCGCGCATTGTCACAGCGCGTCCCGGGCGAAGTCTCGGTCGATGGAATCCTGGGCGGCATGGAGGGTTTCTCACCAACGGTGAGTTTCTCGCAATTTTCGATTCGCGTTGACGGGTATGACGAGGGGTGGATGCACCTCAACGCAGCCCGCATTCGACTTGATCCTTGGCAGAGTCTCCTGAGTCGAGCGCTGCGATTTGATGAGCTCACGTTAATGGAGCCGAAAATTCAATGGCAGATCGGACGGCAACAAGGTCCATTCCGCTTGCCGGACAACGTGCGCGATCTGCTGAATACCTTCGATAGCGTCCAGATTCGCAATGCAACGCTGATCAACGAGGTGGATGACGGAGATACGACCGTCTCTTTAGCGCCATTGCGAGTGCATATCGACATGGTGAGAGAGCGCAGTCGGCGCACTGTGAACGTTTCTGTCGAGGCACCCGAGGGTCAGCTCTTAACGGCGCAGGGTTTTGGTACGGGCGACCCTCTTCTGTTTGACCGGTTTTATGGTGAACTCTATGGTCAGGTAACGGGCTTAGGCCTTTCTTATTTGGGACCTCTGCTCGGTCATTCAGTCTCGGCTGAGGGTATCGCACACTTTTGGTGGCAAGCGAGCGACGGGTTAACGAGTGGTATTATCCAGGGCGCATTCGAGAACCTTACCGTTGCTGATAACGAGTCGTTTCGCCTGCAAGAACTGCACTTTGAGGCTGCCATTGAGGGCAGTGCTGATGCGACTCAGCTCTTTTTTCAAAGCGGTCAGCTTGTATCGGGGGAGTCTCAGGCCGCGATTCCTCGATTGCAGGTAACACGGCGAGAGAAGGGATGGGCGTTGCGAACGCAGCGATTCGAAGTGGCCCCCCTTATGACAGTATTGGTGGCGAGTCAGATACTGCCTGAGTCAATCAACACGATGCTGACGACGCTCAATCCTACTGGCCGTGTTGAGGCCCTGTCGCTAGAGGTCGATGCGTTGACTGACCCTTTCAGTGCATGGTCACTGGAGGCCGAGATCATCGATGTTGCGACGAGGCCCTTTCGAAAAATGCCTGGATTGGTCGGGCTTGATGGCACGATTGCTGCAACCGATAGGGGCGCGCAGGCTTGGATTCGCGCTACTGACTTCCAGCTTGAATTGCCCCGAGTATATCGTGATCCTATTGTATTACCGTCAGTCGCGGGCACATTAGCCGGTCGTTGGAG
>JABJAS010000096.1 GCA_018666055.1 Halieaceae bacterium
CTTATTCCAATGAACTCAATAGCTTATGACATTGTTCAGCAAAAGAGTAAGGAATAGCAGGGGTAGTTTTCACAGAGGCTTCGCCTTGTTGGGATCTCATATTCGGATGGATTTGTGCTGGTGTCATCGTTATTCTCTCGGTCTACCAAATCTGGGGCCTGCTGCACTGCAGTCACGGCCTGCCGCCATTATTGCCATGTAAACGTGAAGAAATATGACTAACCGAAACGTGCTGTTGCACTATCACATTTTCAAAAACTCAGGGACTACGTTCGAACGCGTTCTGAATGACAACTATGGCGAGCAACACATCTCATTCGACGGGCCGTTTCCTTTCTCGCATATTAACCAAGACCAGTTGAGCATGATCATCGAGCGACATCCTGCGGCGGTGGCCTGCTCATCCCATCAAATTCACCTGCCGACTCCCTCATCGATGGCGTTTCGGGCCATTCCCGTCGTATTTATCCGGAATCCGATGCTTCGCATTAGGTCGGTCTACTTTTTTAGTCAACGCCAAAATAAGTCACTGGGCAAGCGTGGGGATGACAACCCACTGAAGGGCCTTGAGGATTGGGTGGCCTCAGCGCTGGCTGGCGACCACAACCTGAATCAGATATCTAACTTACAAACTGGCTTTGTGAGCCGCTGTTATAACTTGCCCCCAAAGCGTCAGGGCATCGATGGTCGCGTCAACTACGACCTACAAACTGCGATTAACAACCTCAGTCTGGTCCCCTGCTTGGGCCGCACCGAGCATTTCGATACCGATGTCGCGAGCTTCGCCGACACACTAGCGCGTTTTGACATCCCGTTTTCTTATCAACCCAAGCGAGCGGAAAATATCAGCTCGCCCGATCATGGGCAGCCCATCAGCGAGCAACTTGACGCCATGCGGGAGCACCTTACCGCGGCAACGTGGGACAAACTCCGGTGGATGAACCATCAGGATCTCGCGCTTTATGACATTGTGCACGACATGCTGGAAAAGCGACTAGCGACGGGCTTTACGATCCCAGTCGCCTAAGGACGCCGTCAGTGCTGAGCTGAGCGCTGAAGCTGCCACTTCGGAGGTAAAACGCCCCTCGAGAGATGCGCGTCCGTTAGCCGAGAGTGACCGCCACAACTCGGCGTCGTCATAGGCTGCCAATATTGAATCAGCAAAGGCACGCGGCGTCGACGCCGACAAAACATTGTCTCCATGCACCAGCCCCATGCCCTCGACGGCGGCTGGCGAGCCGACGACCGGCAAACCAAAGCTCAACGCTTGATTTACCTTACCTTTCACACCCGCCCCGTAACGCAGTGGGGCGATAGCCAAGCGGCACTGCTCGTAATAAGGCGTGAGATCCTCAACAAATCCGAGCATTGTCAGCCCCTGCTGCGCTCCCCACTTTTTTAAACTATCTGGCATGCGGCTTCCGATGATGATCGTTTCTGCCTCGGGGCGCGCCGCTCGCACCAGCGGCCAAATCTCATTGCCGTAATACTCTACGGCATCGATATTGGGCGGATGCTGAAAACCGCCAACGAATAAAATGCCTTGACGATCCTCAAACTGGGTTGTGGTTTCGCCGACATCATGAACGTTACTGATCAGAGCGACCTTTGCCGAGGGGAACTCCTCCGCCAGCGTGGCCACCTCCACCTCACTGACCACAATGGTCATATGCGATTTGGCAATCACCTGACTCTCTTCATGATAGGCGTGCTCCGCCAGATCTCGAGTAGCTGATTTACCATCCAACTCATACTGCCTGCGTAACCTGAGGTAATGCAGATCAATCGTATCGAACCAAACTTTGGTTTTGGGATGACACTCGCGCAACAGGTCAACCAGCTCTATGGCAATGTAATGTCGACACAAGACAACGACATCGTATAAATCGCCCTTGGCACGCAAATGATCCGACATGGATTGGACATAGGGTGCGTGCAATACCTCGATACCCTCATCTCGCAGCGCCTGACAATAAGGCTCGTCAGATAACAAGTTGTTGGCAGCGAATGTGACTTTGCAGCCAAGCTGAATCAATATCCGGAGCAATCGAAAGGTGCGCAGCGACCCCGAGTCCTGATCTGGTGTCAGCACACAGGCCTCGACCCATAGGATACGTACCTTTGCCTTGCGATCACATTCCCTCTCTGGCGTGACCCCATTGGGCGCATGATTCGCTAACTGATGCCCCCACTTCGCCACAAAACCTGACTGATTACTCAGCTGATACGCTTTTAAACCCGACGACGTATCGGTCCCATTTGAGGCACCCTCAAAATGAATGACCTGCGCGGCAGGCTGATACAGCACGCGCTTGCCCGCTTCGCGGACTGCAAAACACAAATCCGTATCTTCGTAATAACAGGGCGCAAAACGCTCATCAAACCCGCCCAGCTGCTCCCATAAAGACCTGTCCACCATTAACGCAGCAGCAGA
>JABJAS010000013.1 GCA_018666055.1 Halieaceae bacterium
GATATCTGCGCGATCATCTTCATCGACGCCCAGCATCTCGCATAACGTAAACATTGGCAGCTCAATGGAAAACAACTTGGCAAAATCGACCACCGGGCCCTGCCGTTCCATATTGTCGAGCAGCGCATCAATTTTTTCGCCTACCCGCCGTTTGAGCGTTTCAATGTAGGTCGGAAAAAAAAACGCCGCCTGCTGCGTTCGTAATTCTCGATGAAGATCTGCGTCAAGGTTGATGAGCGAATTGTAAGCGGCATACATTAAGCGCTCCGCTTTGCCTTTAGGATTAGACAGCACACTCATATTGATGCTGCCGCGCTGCGAAGAAAAAAGTTGTGGGTTCAACTCAACCTGTTTGACATCGTCATAACGGGTGACGGACCAGAAACCGGAGGCCGGTTTTTTGATTTGCGACCACATCACTGGCGCGTCGTCTCGCATACGTCGGTAAAAATCAAAGGGCTGGCCCGCTGTCCAAGCGTTGGTCACACCAAGCTTAAATCCATCCAAACGGGGATAAATTTCTCGATAAACAGGATCGCGTGCCCCGCTGTCCAGCAGGATGTCGTCGCTGACAGCAGGATGGTGTTCAGGTGGGACTGCGTTGTTCATAGAGTTTCCAAAAAAGGCGGTCTGAATCAGGGCAGAATCGCGTCCGCCAAACGAAAAATGTGGCTCCGCAGTGTGGCGTCGAACGCTGCATTACCCCTGCTGGTACCCTCATGGTAGGGGACTAGCGGAAAAAGTACAGCTCAGTCTGACTTGGGGCGACACCGATCAACTCGGAGCTCAAATGGCTGCGCTGAGCCGCCTTAGCCGTCACAAACCACCTCGAATGATGCCACCTCCTGTAGGCCGGCGGCGCGCCTCAAAAGCGGTAAGTCACAATAAGTCATCAGATCGAGGCCGACGTCCGTATACTCAACCGTATTCGATATTGTGAGGTATCCCGTGAGACTTCTTGTTTACCCCCTTTTTTGGCTGCTGTGGCCGCTGGCCTCGCAAGCAGAATATTCCCACACCTATCTCGACAGCTATCCGTTACGGATCGCATCAGTCGGGCAGCTTGACATCGCTTATCGGATCGTCGAGGAAAACTCGACTAAACCCAAGGCAGTCGTGATTATGGGACTGGGGGGCTCCAATATCGCTTGGGGGGATGCATTGATCTCAGGGTTGGCCGCAGGCGGATACGAAATTCTCCTACTCGACAATCGCGATACCGGGGCGTCGACCCGTTTTGACGACTGGGGTCAGCCCACCCTTTGGTGGGAATTACTGAAATATAAATTGGGTTTCTCGGTGAACGCGCCCTACACCCTGAACGACATGGCCAGCGATATTACCGGGTTAATGACGGTGGTCGGCTATGACCAAGCCCATATTATTGGTGCCTCAATGGGCGGAATGATCGCGCAAATTGTTGCGGCACAGCACCCTGAAAAAACCCAGAGCCTCATATCGATCATGTCGACCACTGGCGCACCGCATCTGCCACCCCCAACTGAAGAGGCAGAGCAAAGGTTACGCAATCTCGCCATTGGCGAGGCGGCGTCAGATAGAGAGCAAGCCATTCGTGACCGAGGGTTTTATCCTGAGTCGATGCAGCGGCACTTAATGGCGATATTCAAAGTGGGTGATCGCTCAGCCGAAGTGGCGACGATTTCAGCCCCTACGCTGGTCATTCACGGCGCAGATGACGGCTTGGTGCCGCCCGAGCATGGTGAGCATACTGCCTCATTGATCAAAGGATCAGCATTCAGTCTCGTTTCCGGCATGGCTCATGACATGCCAGAGGAGGTCATTCCGTTACTCGTTCAACAGATGACAACCCATATGAATCGGGTGGAAGCGGGCACGCTCGCAACGCGTTAACACCATGAGGCGCGCCCAACTCAGCTGATCGCGCGCCAGGGGCCCGATCAGCTGCCACTGTGCTCCATCGCCCTGCTAGAACGCCAGTCGAACCCGGACTCCGATATTGCGGCCCGGTAATGGCACCTGATCCTTCACGAAAGACGTGTGATTGCGGGATACCTCATCGGTCAGGTTTCGCGCAAAAGCCGTTAACGTGAGTCGTGTGGAATCGTTGAACCCATAAGACCAAGAGGCATCGGCATTGACGAGTGTGAAGCCCTCCGTCACCGTCTCTCCCATCGCCACATCAGTTTGTCGCTCAACATCTTTGACCAACAGCTTGGCCGAAAAGTCATCCAGCGTATAACGAGCCGTCAACATATTACGAGCAGGCACAATTCTCGGTACCGCACGGCCATCCTTGAACTCAGCATCAACTTCGTCACGCCCCAATGTCACTTCGAACTCTCCCCGAGGTAAGACGAACCGCGCACCAACCTCAATCTCATAACCCGTGAAGTCCGCATCCTGCTGAGTGTACTCAGACAGAATCAAACCTCCGTGGTCGCCGTGCTCTCCGTGCTCGTCGCCGTGCTCGTCGCCGTGGTCTTCGCCCATGTGCGCTTCGTGTTCTTCTTCCAACTCATCACGTAGGTAAATGTAGTTATCGACGCGGTTGTAGTACACCGCTGCCGAACCAAACCAATTGTGTGAGTCAAACGTGAAGGCAAGATCAATATTGTCAGAGCGCTCAGTATCGAGATTGACGTCACCGACCTCATAACGACTGCTAGCAAGGTGTTCACCGTTCATGAATAGCTCAACCGCCGAGGGTGTCTTACTCACGCTGGCTAAACCGAGAGACAAGGAGGCATGCTCATTGAGGTCTCGCCTTAACGTAGCCGCCGCGCTAAATACCTCGTCGCTAAATGAGTACGGGTCATATTCCATCGCCTCATCATGATCACCCTCATGGTCATCGTCATGATCACCTTCGTGGTCGTCATCGTGATCACCCTCATGGTCTTCATCGTGGTCCTCATCATGATGCATCTCAGCGATAAAACCGTCGCGATCTATTTGATCGAAACGCAGCCCGATATCCAGCGTGGCGAAGCCCACATCATCTGAACTAAAGAATCCAAGCGTCGTCTCGGTCGAGTCGACAGGCGCCATGAACGCCTCCTCGCCGATAATCGAGATCTCCTCCATGGCGTGATTCAATACGACACGCCGTATGCGCTCACCTGAACTCAAATCGAGCGATATTGACAGCTCAGTTGCTTCATTACTGAACACGGTGGGACCTTCTTCGTGCCCATCACCCCCTTCATGCTCTTCGTCACCGTGCTCGCCTTCGGCGTGCTGTTCCTTCAGCTCGTAATCAGACTGTTTTACGGAAAAATCGATCGCGTTGAGGAAAGATAACGACGTCTTAAAGGAGCCACTCAGCGAGATAATTTCCGATTCTGTTTTGGAGAAGATGCGCTCACCCTCATGATCATCGCCATGCTCGTCGTCGTGATCGTCATGGCCCTCGTCATGATCGTCGTCGTGGTCCTCGTCGTGGTCCTCATCGTGATCGTCATGTCCCTCCTCGTCGTGCGCTGCCTCGGAGTGGAAAGGAATGCCATAAGTACTGCTTAAATCACTGTAAGACAGGCCCACGTAACCCCAATCGCCGGTTGTGGATACACCAAAACGATGCGATGTGGTCGACACGTCGGAATTCGCGAGTGTGTCCATGTCGCCGTGCTCATCTCCATGCTCACCGCCATGATCCTCGTCATGGTCTTCGTCATGCCCCTCGTCATGGTCTTCGTCATGGTCTTCGTCATGGTCTTCGTCATGGTGCACACCGATGACCGCGCCCTTGGGAATTTCATAGCCTTCCATATCAACATCTTGGTAGCTATAGGTCAGATTCAAGCCACCTAAATTTCCCCGAAGCGACACGTCAGCTGCCTCACCATCGTTGACCGACTGGGCTTCGGCGCCCACTGAGCCACTGAATCCGTCAAGGTCAGATTTCGGTATCGTGTTATCAACCACATTCACAATGCCGCCAATCGAGCCATTTGAGTAAAGCAAGGCCGAGGGCCCGCGAACGACTTCTACCTGCTGGACATCGTTCAAGCTGACATCGACTGCGTGATCTGGCCCCAGTGCAGAAACATCGCGAACGACGGTTCCGTTATTCAAAACCCTGACGCGGTTGCCACTCAAACCACGGATGATGGGTTGTCCCACAGCCGCACCAAAATCAGCCGACGAAACGCCCAAAAGTAAGTCAAGATGCGAGCCCAGTGTCTGAGCACCGTTCTGCTCCAGGGTTTCACCGCTGACGACATGGATAGGCCGTGTCGCCATCGACTCGTTAACCCCGACAAATGAGGCCGTGACAATAATTTCTTCTAATAATGTTTCTTCGTTCCCCGTGACCGTCAGTGGTATGACGGCAACTGCGAGAAACGCATGTGCTGTAATCGGACGCATGCTGAGCTCCTGAACATTAGCTGGGTGAATGAACTAGACAGTCAATTCAGCTAACGGGCGGTGCACGAGCCTGACAGGAGTATGAGGCGACCGGGGAATATCCAAGCCATTGGATGGTCTGGAACAGAGCAGCGCGCTGAGGCAGCGCCGAGAGTTTCGATGACCCCACGAGCGTGGGCTGCTCATCGATACAATGAACACATTTGACATGGCCTTCAGCGATCTTGGCAAAATGATCGTGCTCAATCGCGTGGCTTACGTTGGTAGCGATAAACAATATCGCGACGCATAGCATTAAACGACTGAATTTTCTGAGCACGTTGAGCATCATGACCTTTGGGGGTTGAGCTGAGTCGGAGAATAGTAGTCTCGTCCGAGCTGCCAATACAACCCTGGGCGAAAAGTTCACATATTCAATACCAAGTTGCTCACTCAGGCCTTGGTGCGAAGCGTTAGCCTGCCGTAAATACTCGGTTGAAGACGCTATCAAATACTTCAAGTTCCTCGATGCGCCCCATACTGACTCGAGAATAATTTGCATAACCCTTATACGCGCCGCGGATAATGACCTGGTTCGCGGCCATTTCATTTTTAAAATCGCTCGCATCGCGGCCAATATCGGCATAAACAAAATTAGTTTGCGAGGGTAATGGTTCTATACCATTCCGCCGGAAGGTAGCATTCACCATAGCCCTGCCTTGCAGGATTTTTTGTCGAGAAAAGTCGATAAACGCGTCATCGAGATAGCTGTGGTAAGCCGCATAAAGACCCACGCCATTGGGCCACGCCATTACATGATCTTTGACCACCTTCACCATATCGGGGTGGCCCATACCGTAGCCGACTCGCAGTCCTGCCATACCGAAAATTTTTGAAAAAGTCCGAGTAATGAGCACATTAGCACCTTCACGAACCAAGTCGACCATCGACGTATAATCTGGTTTATCGGTGAGCTCGTTGTAGGCCTCATCGATCAGAATTGGCACACGGGGACTCAGTTCTCGACAAAAAGCGCGTAACTCATCGCCGTCGATAGCCATTCCAGTGGGGTTATTCGGGTTACAGAGATAGACGAGCCCTACCGTGTCATCCACGGCACGCGCCATGGCGTCGAGGTCAATACTCATGTCCTCGCGCAGCGGGATTCGCTCCACTGCTATCCCCAAGCGCTCCGCATAAGCCAGGTGATCCGAGTAAGTGAGGCTCGGTGAAATCACCTTGCCCTGTTTGCCAAACGCCATCATGGCTGCCTGCAACCCCTCGTTTGAGCCTGACGCTAAGAAGACCTGATCTGGATTAAGCCGATGGCGCTCCACGAACAGTGCTGGTAAATCTTGCTCTATTTTGCCGGGATAATAGGCCGTTTTAGGCAGAATCTTAGCGACTGCCTCCAGCGCC
>JABJAS010000097.1 GCA_018666055.1 Halieaceae bacterium
CGCAATTGGGTGCGCATGTTTTTTATTTGCAGCAATATGTGAACGATGATCCTGCACAAGTCAATCGGCAGCGGCTTTATGTCTTGAGCCCTGACTACGAGCGCCACGTCGTGGCGATGCAGATTTATAGTTTTAATGACGCTGAATTACTGGCAGATGCGCATGTGGGTCCGACTCAACTCGCGCAATTAACGACGGATCAACTGCACACGATGCCGGGATGCGAGGTGCTGTGGCGGCGAACAGCCAATCAATTTTTGGGTCTGACGCAGCGTCAGGCGTGCACCAGTATGCCCACCGAAGGCGCTGAGCATATGGCGATTAATCACCATTTTTTACTCACCGAGGACGCACTCTGGATCAGTGATCAGGCACAGCACGAAACGGATAACGCATTGGCAGGTCATGCAGATCGCGTCCCGTTTAAACATCGCAAGGCACGACAATTCGAGTGTTGGATGACGGCCACACAGCGTGACGGCGACTCGACCTTCCGACGGGGTCTTACCGTGCATGATCAGGGTGGGACGATTTGGATGGAGACTGAGGAGGACGCCCCTCAGCAGGTGGGCATTAAACTGCGCAATGTGCGGTGGCCTTATGGGCGTAATCGACCTTCTTTGGTGCTCTATGCCTACAAACCAGACCAAGATAAAGCGGTGTCGTATGCGTGGGCTGATCCTAGTGCACAGCGCATTGGGATTAATCTGCGTTGGATGCAAGCGAGTTGCACACTGACACCTCACTCGGTGGGCCTGACCCAATGAAGGCTCTCAGGAAAACAACTCGGCAACTCAGGCCATCTACAGGTGATGCCGGATGTCTCGATACCGGATCCGCAGGGCGATGGGTACTCCTGCTCATTAGCTGCGTGCTGGCTGACGTTGCTCATAGTGGTGCAGCCATTGGATCTGAAACACTGCCAGACCCCTTAGCGGCGGGTTGGCGCGGTCAGCCGGTTTGCGTGAAGCTTCACGAAACCACAGAGGTCCGCGTGTTGCGATGTACTTTCCCCCCCGGCGTGGGGCATGAACGCCATTTTCATCCCCGGCATTTTGGCTATGCGCTCGCGGGCGGCACCATGGAAATTCTCGACCAGAATGGCACTCGGCGCGTCGATATCGCCGCGGGCAGTTATTTTTCGAGTGAGGGGATCGACTGGCATGAAGGTCTAAACGTGGGCGACACTGTGGTGCAATACCTGATGATTGAGCCGCGTTAGATGACATCACTGGCCTTGACGAACGAATAATCCCCTCAGTTCCCACCTGTGGCGAATTGTGGCCCCGCAGATTAAGAAGCGCGGTGGATAGGCAATCGGAAACCGATATCCGGTTTTTTTCGGTGATTTAGCGGTTAAATAGCGGTAAAAGGCATCCAATAGCCCTGATTTCGCATAAAAAGGGCATCAACTCGATAGTGGGTAGGCGCTCATGAAAGCACTGGTCAAAAAAAATGCTGAAGAAGGCCTTTGGTTAGAAGATGTACCGATGCCAGCGGTTGGCGGCAGTGATGTTCTAATCAAGGTCCATAAAACCGCCATCTGTGGCACCGATGTACACATTTACAACTGGGATGACTGGGCTAAAAAAACCATTCCGGTCCCAATGACGGCGGGTCATGAGTACGCGGGCGAGATTGTTGAGCTGGGTGCCAATGTCACCGGGTTAGAGGTCGGCGATATTGTGTCGGGAGAGGGACATGTGGTGTGTGAGCGCTGCCGAAATTGTTTGGCAGGACGTCGCCACCTTTGCCCTAATACCCAAGGCGTGGGGGTGAATCGGGACGGCGCGTTTGCCGAGTACGTGGCGATTCCTGCGACGAATGTCTTTCGGCCCAACGTTTACATTCCCACTGATTTACTGAGTATCTTCGACCCCTACGGTAACGCGGTGCACACGGCGCTGTCGTTCAATATGGTCGGTGAGGATGTGATCATCACGGGTGCCGGACCCATTGGCATTATGGCGGCAATGGTGGCCGGGCACTGTGGCGCGCGCAATGTGATCTTGACCGATGTGAATGAATATCGGCTTGATCTGGCGAAACGCATTGTGCCTAAGGTACGCCCGATTAATGTCGCCAAGCAGGAGATCACCCGGAACTTCATGGAGAGTCTTGGCATTCTTGAGGGCTTTGATGTTTGCCTTGAGATGTCGGGTTCACCGGCTGCCTTCCAAGATGTGTTAAGCAAGATGATTAACGGTGGCAGCATTGCGATGCTTGGCATCATGCCCGATGAGACTGGTATTGCATGGACTGACGTGGTGTTTAAAGGGCTCAATATTAAAGGCATCTATGGCCGTGAAATGTACGAGACCTGGTACAAAATGGTGATGATGGTGCAG
>JABJAS010000098.1 GCA_018666055.1 Halieaceae bacterium
CTATGATCTTTAATTTTTTTATCACGTATAACAATCTGACAAGCGCCAAAGCAGTGAAATAGCGGTGCGACGGTGCCGTCGAGAGGCCCGTCATGAGATCGCTCCGAATAGACGCAGCCGGGGCATAAACCCCGGAAATAATAGCCAGCACCACTGATAAGCCACTGGTAAGCCACTGGTAAGCCACTGCGCTAAACGGTCGCGCGGTAACCAACCAACACAGAGAGAGTTTTAAATGAACGATGCAGACGTCCTAGGGTTATTCGATCAATGGAATACGGCCTTGAGCACGCTCAACCCCGATATCGTCACCGCGCTGTACGCAGATAACGCGGTGCTATTACCCACCGTTTCGAATCAGGTCAGACATAACCACGAGGAAATCAGGGATTACTTCGTGGGTTTTCTACAGAAATCCCCGCAGGGCGTGGTTGATGAATTCAATGTGAATATCTTAAGTGACACCCATGCCACCAATTCAGGGGTTTACACCTTCACCTTTGGCGACGGATCAAAGGTCAGCGCACGTTTCAGCTACTTATACGTGGCTTCTAACGACGGCTGGAAAATACTTCAACATCACAGTTCAGCGATGCCAGAGGGTTAACCTCAGCTAATGAGTTGCTCGCCCGACGATCATGTTGCGCCAACCCTGCCGCTAACGCGACAAAGCACCAACGGCATTTTAAAACACAGGAGTCAGACCCTTTATGTCCCGTTTATTTGATTTCTCCCACCTTCGGGGTGATGTCTTCGGTGGTCTGACGGCTGGCGTCGTGGCGTTGCCACTGGCGCTGGCCTTTGGCGAGGCCTCTGGAGCGGGACCCATTGCGGGTGTTTACGGTGCCATTTTAGTGGGGTTCTTCGCCGCGTTATTTGGCGGCACGCCGTCGCAGATCTCCGGTCCTACTGGCCCAATGATTGTTGTTTTTGCCGGCGTTTTTGCCTCGCTCAGCGGCGATGTGACGATGGTCTTTGCGACGGTGATTTTGGCCGGTGTGTTTCAAATTTTATTTGGGGTGCTGGGGTTCGGGCAGTACATTCGGCTGGTCCCCTATCCCGTCGTCTCCGGTTTTATGAGCGGTATCGGTTGCATCATTATCGCACTCCAGTTGGCGCGCCTATTCGGGCATGAACCAGAGGGCGGCGGCACGATACCGGCACTGCTGGAAGTGCCCGCTGCGATGGCTGACCCCAACTACAGTGCCCTAGGTGTTGGCCTACTGACACTGGGCATTGTGTTTGCTTGGCCTGCTCGGTGGGGCAAGTACCTTCCCAGTCCGCTGGTTGCACTGATCGTAGGCACTTCGGTGGGCTTGGGATTAGATAGCGTCCCCATACTGGGGAACATTCCGACCGGTTTGCCGTCTTTTATCATGCCCTCTGTTTCCGGCGATGCTTTCTTGATTATGATGGAAGCCGCTTTGATCCTCGCCATATTGGGTGCGATTGATAGTCTGCTGACGTCATTGGTCGCCGACAATATGACCCGCACGCGACATGACTCTAACCGCGAATTAATTGGCCAAGGGGTGGGTAATATGGCCGCCGGATTTTTCGGTGGCATCCCGGGCGCCGGCGCGACCATGCGAACAGTGGTCAATATCCGAACGGGGGGTGTCACTAGGCTCTCTGGAGTGCTGCACGCGGTCTTTCTCCTCGCGGTTGTTCTAGTGCTGGCACCATTGGCATCGCAAATCCCCCACGCCGTCTTAGCCGGTATTCTGGTCAAGGTAGGTTACTATATCGTCGACTTCTCCTACCTAAAGCGCGCTCACAAAGGCCCTCGCTTCGATCTCATACTCATGGTGATGGTGCTGAGTCTGACCGTCTTTGTCGACCTCATTACTGCAGTCGCCGCAGGTGTTGTGGTCGCGGCCATCGCCTATGTCAAGCAAGTCTCTGACGCACAATTAGCGCTAGTGGCAGGCGAAACAGATAGTCATTCACAAGGACCGTCGGACCGAGAAGTGGCTCTGTTAAATGAGTGTGGTGACCACCTGACCTACTTTGACTTTGGTGGCCCACTGAGTTTTGGCGCCGCAGCCGACTTAGGACATCATGTACGAGAAAGACTCAGCCCACAGCATCACGTGGCGCTAGCGCTCGATTTTAGTCGCGTTCCTTTTATGGATGTGTCTGCGTTGCGTGCAATCGAAACCATCGCCCAAGACGCCGCTCACGCCGGCAAGCATCTTTTTGTTTGTGGTATCAACGAGGCGGTGGCGCAAAGTCTTGATGGCATGGGAGTCAGTGATTATTTGCCCGCTGACACACGGTTCGATACAAGGTTCGAGGCCCTGTCTGCAGCGAAGGACTGGATATTCGAAAACATCCCAACTGACGATATCGACCGGCGAGATGATCAGAGTAAAAAACCAGTAACCGCTTAAACCACCGCGTCCCTGCCAGCTCTCTAGCTTGTTACACTCCCCCTATGATTGGGGAGTGTTGCCATGAAACTGATAACCCTCTGCCTATTGGCAGTCTGGCTAATCGCTTGTGATAACGCGCCGCCTCAGGTCGATGAGCGGCTTCTCGCTGTGCTAGCGGAACAGCCCCTGATTGTCGATGTGAGGACCCCCGAAGAATTTGCAACGGGTCATTACCCAGGTGCTATCAATATCCCCCATGACAACATCGTTGACGGCATTCGAGCGCTATCCGTTGCCAACAGCGACACCATCATGCTCTATTGCAGAACGGGTAACCGCTCAGGACAGGCGGAAAGGGCGCTCACCGCCGAGGGCTTTTCCGCCGCGGTCAATGCGGGAGGTTTAGCGGCGCTCTTAGCAGCGGACGAAGCGCCCTAAATGAACTCATCGATATGACTCATCACGAGGGCATTCACGGTCTGATTCAATCGACGAGACCTTAATCCGTCACGCCAGAACAAGCCGCCAGAACAACCCGCCAGCGCCACACGCAAAGCACTTGTTGAGCTCCACTAAGTC
>JABJAS010000099.1 GCA_018666055.1 Halieaceae bacterium
CCCATCGAGACAATACTCTCCGGCTAAGCGTGACGGGACGTGGTGGCAAAGGCATCAGGTCCGTCGAGATCAGGATCGTATCGCCAAGGCCCTCGATCAAAAGGTGAGCAAGATCCTTATGTTAGCCATCGGTCAAAATGCGAGGCGCTCGTGCTCTGTGAGCACCCTGCGGCGCCATCCGACCCACCGTGCGCGCCCTGTTGGTGCTGAAAGGGGCCTCTATTCCACGCTTGCCGGGTCGCCGATGTCATGTGGTGGGTTTTTGGGCCGAGCTCAGGGTCTCCTCAGCACCTCGATGGCCATCGAGCTGTCCAGCGCAATCACATCGCGAGGCGTCAAAAGTGCTCTGACTTGGCAACACAGCCGGCCAGTCCCAGTCTCTTGCTTTGTGGAATGGTGACCCGTTAGGTCACGCTGGATCGCTATGTTAAGCCTGAAACCGTAGCGAACACATTTAGGCCAATTTCACGCCGCTTTAATCTGCTCCTCAACACTGGTATCCCAAGCGCTGGGCCATTTTTCTCCCAGCGCAGCCAGATGCTTAAACAAAGCGCGAATACGTGCCGACTGCCGAAGATCCTTATGATGAAGGAGCCAAGTGTGGCCCCAGTGCGCTGATGGGATACCCGGTAATAGAATCAAATCGGGGTGTTGTGTCGCCAAAAAACAGGGTAACGCCGCCACACCCAGCTTATGTGTCACCGCCACCATTCGGGGTGTCAGGCCATCGATCAGATGGCGGCTCTCCAGCCCCAACGTTTCTGGAGCGGGCAAATCCCCTAGGTTCAGTACGGTGTGCGACGCTCTAATACACGTTAACTGACGCTGACCTCTAGCCGCCTCGGACAGCAACTCCTTATGAACGTAATAACCCAATGAGATACGGCCAATCTTGATGCCCACGATATCTTTTGGCGGGCGCTTATCTTTTGGAAGCCCACGAACCGCTATATCGGCCTCGCGCCGAGCCAAATCCACTGGCTCATCACTGACAGAAATATCGAGTTCGATCCGAGGATAATTCTGAGCAAACTCCGCCACGCTCTCCGATATGTGAGTCACCGGAACAGCGGGTAACGATAGTTTCACGCGCCCACTGAGCTCTGAATCTTTTCCAGAAACCTGCCGCTCTGCCTCGTTCAGAGTTTGTTCAACGGTTTTGGCGGTAGGCAATAGTTGATCGGCCAGCGCAGTCGGCTTATAGCCATCAGGCGTGCGATTAAACAACTTGCCCCCGATGTGCTCCTCGAGCGACTCCAAACGCCGCATGACGGTCGTATTGCTCACGCCCATCGTGCTAGCCGCTTTGCGGGTTGACCCCTCTCGCGATAAGGCCAGTAACACTTTTAAATCATCCCAATTCATCTCGTTGTGCCTCAGCTTTGGGAGTGTTACCGGCCGCCCCTATTAAGAGGCCAGCATCTCGCCATTTTTGTCTTTCAATACCACTTGCTCGTCTGTTTCGGCATCGCTTGAACATTGCAGGGACAGCGACGATTGACCCTCAGGGCTTACCTTGAGCTTTAGGGTGGTGACGCCTCGGTAAGACTTGGTGCCATACATACGCACCCGAGTATCCTCACCATAGGCGGCCTTCAGGGCAGCCTTACAAGTCGCCAATTGTTCACTGGTGTCAGCAATCGCTCCGCCGGAAAGCAGTCCCGCCGTGGGTAGCGCAATCAGTAATGCCACAACCGTCTTCATCTTCATAATGAGCCTCCAAGTTCTACGCAAAATCAAATTAGTGCGCACTATACGGGACTCAGTAATGCAACAGTTGAGTTTTATTTAAACATTGGTGATTCAATTACGCAACACCCTGAGGCACTGCCGGCGCAAGCTTCAACAAGCTCAGTGACCCTCTCTAGCGTCAATCCAAACCGAGATCGAGCCCCCGTCTCAGGACGCTAATTGAAATGCGGTGGTTGATGCGGGGTTCACCTGCAACGGCGTGATCACTTAAACCGATCCTCATCCCGATAGCAGAAACGTAACGGGGCCATCATTGACCAGAGAGACCTGCATGTCCGCACCAAATTGTCCGGTGGCCGTCGGCGTGCCGCCCGCGAGGAGCGCGCTGACCAAGGCCTCGTAGCAATACTCGGCCAACGCAGGTGGGGCAGCCTTTGAAAAACTGGGCCGATTGCCGCGACTCGTATCGGCCGCAAGCGTGAACTGAGACACCAGCAAAATACTGCCTCCTGCATCGACAACGCTCAGATTCATTTTGCCTTCTGCATCGCTAAAGAGCCGATAATTGAGCAACCGCTGGGCCATTCGAGCGACTGTCTGATCAGTATCTTCAGCTTGAACACCCATCAAGACCAATAAGCCGGAGCCGATCTCACCCACGACGTTGTGATCGACCCTCACCGAGGCGCAAGTGACCCGTTGAATCAAACATTTCATTGCTTAGGCGGCAACAACGTATGCTCAGCGACAATATGCTCAAGCAGGCATCCGCAGGCGCTCGTCACCATCTCCAGCACACGGGTAAAACCCTCATCACCGCCGTAGTAAGGATCCGGGACCTCAGTACCCCAACCATCGGTCCAATCGAGCAACAGCGATAAACGTCCTAGATAGGGTTCGGGGCAGCTCTTTTGCAGTGCGTCCAGATTTTGCTGATCCATTGCCACCACATAGTCGAACTGCTCAAAGTCAACTTCTTGAACTTGCCTGGCACGTAAATCCGTCATATCGAGCCCCTGTTCCGCCGCAGTCATGATGGCCCTTCTGTCTGGTTCCCTACCAATGTGGAAGTCATGTGTTCCCGCAGAATCGATCACAATTTGCTCAACCAGCCCTCTCTCCCCGACCTGCTCGCGAAAGACCGCGTGGGCAGTTGGTGAGCGACAAATATTGCCCATACAAACAAATAACACCTGCGGCATAAGGACTCCCCTTCTCGTTATCGGCTCATCGGTTGGTCAGTGGCAGCTGTGGTTACCGAGCACAGTGAACGTCGAGCATCCTCGAACGCGCCGTTTGTTATGTCAGCAGATGCACTCGCATTCACCGATGCCCGTCCATTCCACTGCGTGAGTTCTGATCTACGCCATTAAGGTCAGCGAGAGCGGTATCGCAAGACCCTCACGCAACGAGCCTATCAAGCGGGTCGACTCCTCCGCAGCATAGGGTTCCGGAGCACCGATACCCCATACTGGGGCCGGCCACGCCACATCGGAATGGTAACGAGCAACATGATGAAGGTGTAGTTGCGGTACTTGATTGCCCAGCGCCGCTATATTGAGTTTATCTGCGTGATAGTGCGCCTTAAGGAAGTGACTTAAGCGCATTGACTCACGCCACAGTACTGTCTGATCAGCCTCACTTAAGTCAAAGGGTTCGCTGATCCCTGCCACCTCAGGCACCAGAATCAACCAAGGGAACCGCGCATCATCCATTAAAAGAAGTCGACACAACGGCGTTTTAGCCACGAAATAGGTGTCAGCCTCTAAACGCGCATCGAGTTCAAACACGGCGCAAATCCCTGTTCAAGAGCACCGCGTTTTGCTTTTCACTCATTACGCCGCCCATCACTTTGCCAATCATTCTGCGCTCGCGCCACCGCGTGCAATCCATCGACTGGCGACCACCGAAAACCGCTGCAATTGCACAATAACGGCGTTATCGAGACGTTGAACGGCGACAGGCCCTTTTTGTTCCAGAACATGCTCTACGACCCCGCTTTCATAACCCGAACCCGTCCATTCAAAGTTGGGATCGCTTACAAAACGCTCAGGTACATTCGCTTCTATCGCCGCGTCAAAGGACGCCGCTGCCTCAACAGACTCAGCTGTCAGCGCGTGCACCATGGCATCGTAGCTCAGTGGCGTCTCAGTGGGCTGTGCTGATACCGCCAACAGTATGGGCGCCGACCAATCCCCCGCTACTAAAGCACGAGTCAGCCGATGGTATTGATAAGATTCGATCACGCCATGACGATTCGATACCAGCTGAATGGCCTCGCCTGTTTGACCCCGCGCCACGAGTAACAAGCCGTCAAAAGTACTGACACCCGGCAACGGCACCGCGTGGTAAGGCTGTGTGAGGTCACCCACGTAGTGCAATCCCCAACCCAAAAATCGCCAGCCCCAGTAATCATGGCCGGTTTGAAACGCCAGATCCGCCAACTCACCAAATAGCGCAATCCGCCACAGTGGGTAAGTGCGCAACAAGTCGGGTTGCGCCATTCGTGTTAGCCAATCAAGATGATAAAAACCCATGTGAAAAGGCGCTTGTGATCCGTAGTCTAGATTGTCATTACCAAATGGCGTTTCGCCAAAACCATAGACGGCACCAAACGCCGTGCCATTATCCTCAAATAAACCCACATCCATGCCAAAGTCTGGCTCATCGCTAGCACTGGCAATAACCTCGGCAATCGTAACTGGATCGCCCGCCGCAAGTGCTCGATATCGCGTCGCCAACTGCGAATTCCCGCCACTGAGAAAACTAAGCGATTGCCAAGGCAACAACGAACGACCGGACACCGATTGGGCTGGCGGTTCGTCGACATAGAGCCGATAAGGCAACGTAGGGTTAACGCGAATTGCGGCGAAAAACCGCGCTGGCGTCGGTTCATTAGCGCGGTCCCACTCCAACGATTGCGGCGTAGGGGGGTAATGCGCAATGGTATTCAGTGACCACATTTCGACCGATTCAAGCGTCTGAGCGATACCCGCCTGTTGGGCACTCAAAAACGCCTCAAGTGGCTCAGCCGCTACCGTTTGCTCCATAAGATTTGGCTGTGTGCGCAGTAGCGGCCAAACCAGACTGGCGTGATCAGACCAGCTCCACGTGGGCAGTGCCACACAGATACTGACGCACGCGAATAGTATTCGGATACTCTTTTTACCGTAGGCTCTTCTCATGTCCTCAGGCTGACACGGTTCCAGTAGTGGATTCAAGCACCATTCATTCGGCCCAACATTCGGCCCAACATTCGGCCATTCGGCCCAAAAGGCAGCCCGATCATTCAGCCCAAAAAAAATTCAGCGCCAACAGTCCAATGGCGATGACTCGCTTTGATATCCCGAGGTGTCGGCCATACTCTAAGGTCAACAGGATGGCTGACGGCGATCACCCGCACGATTCGCGAGATCAGTCCTGCCAATGGAGATCGTCATGGTGCCCTCACGACGTCACTCTGAGGACTGCTACTTCAACACCACCTCACGCCGAGTGCCGCCTGCTTGAATGCGTAAGCTCGACACGGATCGATCCTTCGCCAATGCCCAAACGTAATCCGCCTGCTGAGGCAATGTGGCTAACGCATGCTCGGTCAGACGCTGGTAATACGAGATAAAAGTGACCACATCATCTCGGCTCATAGTGGGGTCGTGGTCGGCGGGATGGGCTAATTGATACTGAGCGGACAGTTGTTGTTCTTGCTCCCAGCGCCATTCGAGTACAGCATCAAAATATGGTGCTTGTAGAAAGAGTAGCGCGTCTAATTCTGCAAATAGTGCCGCATACGGATCTGACAGCTGCTGATTAATTGCTTGTCGCCAGACTAAATCAGCATCTTGCTCCCGCTCTAAGTCGTTCACAGGCGTCGCTAATTGTTCGGTTGGCTGCGGTGACAGGCCCACGCACCATCCCTCAAGAATGATCAGCTCAGTCCCAGGGGTACTAGTACGCCACTGTTGTATCGCCGCTCTGTCATCAGACGCTTTGTCGAATAGGGGTAATGAGACACCACCATTGCCTGCGCGCAGTTGCTCAATGGTGTTCAGTAACAATGGCACATCGTGGGTTCCGGGCACACCGCGAGTCATCAAGAGCGGGTGAATGTCGACGGCTATCTGCCGACGTTCGTCTTTTGTGAGATAAAAATCATCGAGCGACAGAACGACTGTCGCGACACCATGAAGCTGACACATCATCTGCGCCATCAGCGTGGCGAGCGTGCTTTTTCCTGAGCCTTGGCAACCGCTAACACCAATGATCGGTGGTCTATCAAAAGTCCGAGCCCATCCAGCCAAATGCTGCACCACGCCTGCGTACCACTGCACATATGACTCAGCAAATGGTGCGGATAATCCGCCAGCAGTTTGAAAGGCTTCCATTATTTCTTGCGTGCGTAAGCGATTGACCTGCTCATTTTGCATAACATTCATCTCGCGATGCTCAAGGCATCTTTTATCACAGCATGTCTTTCGAAAACGCTTATAAGGCGATGTCGGGCTGCCGCAAAGTGTTCGCGAGCAGACGTTACCGGCGGTTAATATTGGCTACCGCCGCTAATTGGTACTTCCGATTCGGGGCAAATGTCACGCCAAGATGCTTTGGGTACACTAGGACTCGATCATTCGCCAGACGCACATGATGACGAAAACCGTAACCATAGCACCTCATTTACCGACCATAGCGCTGGGATAGGCATGTCTTCTGTGGATCACCCCCTCTCGGTTTACATGGGTAAAACTGCCGCCGCAATCATCGGCAATCAAGGCTGGAAGGGCGCGCCATTCGACACGCTGATTGGCGCGTCAGGTGGACCGAAGTGGCTGATACTGTCAGAGCTCGACCAAATTTTAGCCAGCGAGCTGTTGCACCATCAAACCCAGCCCCTGCGGTTACTGGGTTCATCCATCGGCACGTGGCGGCACGCATGTTTGAGCCAACCACAACCCGGCGCTGCAATTCAACGGCTGCAGACAGCGTATCTTCAACAGCAATACAGTAGTGCCAAGCCCTCACCATCAGAGGTCAGTCAGGTCGCAGAACAGCTTTTACACGAAGCGCTCGGACCACGCGGCGCGGTCCACATCATTGAACATGAGCGGTTTCGCAATATCATTATCACTGCCCGCGGAAGAGGAATCGCTCAGGGACAATCTGGACTGCCTCTCGTCGCGAGCATGGCATTAGCCAGCACTGCAAATGCCCTCAGCCGAAAGACACTCAACCTATTTTTTCAGCGTATTGCGTTCTGCCACGCAGCGATCGGCACCGTCCCCTTCGCGTCAGATTTCAATACGCAAACCGTGAC
>JABJAS010000100.1 GCA_018666055.1 Halieaceae bacterium
CCCGTCGGGCCCAGAAATCAGCAAAGGGCGGCGCCAGATTATGGGAATCATCGACTATCAGAGTCCGCTCAAGGCATTGGTTTCGGTCAAAGGGCATCCCTTCGATCGCAGTGCATTTGCAGAGTTATTTGAATCTTTCGAGGGTATTCAGCACACCTTCGTCGATCAACCCGCGAGTCAAGCGTTCTTAAACCCGGAAGCCGCTGCGCCCTGGGATGTGCTCGTCTTCTATGACATGCCGGGCATCGACTTCAGCACGCAGCCACCCCGCTTTGTGGCGCCGTCAGACAAACTGAAAGCGGACTTCATGTCGCTACTCGAAGCCGGCAAAGGCATGGTGTTCCTTCACCATGCGATCGCTGGGTGGCCGCTGTGGCCCGAGTATGGGGAAGTCATTGGCGGGCGCTTCTTCTATACGCCTGCGTCCTTGCGAGGCGAACTGGTATTGGACTCTGGCTATCGGCACGACGTGAAACATACCGTGCAAGTCGTCGATAGCACTCATCCGATCAGCGTTGATATCGACGCGACTTTCTCGCTGACCGATGAGCTTTATCTTTGCGAGGTTTTTGAGGATAGCGTCACACCGCTGCTGCGCAGTGACTACCCTTTTGAGCGTGCGCAGTTTTACTCTGCTCATCATGCGGTCACAGGGAAGATGTTTTGTAATGACGATTGGCCGCACCCAGACGGCTCCAATGTCATCGGCTGGACCAAACGCTATTCCAACAGCCACATTGCCTACCTGCAGCCGGGTGATGGACCTGAGACATTTGCGTCAGAGACTTATCGACGCTTACTCGAAAATGCGATCCGTTGGGCGGCGGCTTCCAACAGCTCCAGTCAATAACCACCTCTCTGGACCGCCCTCAGGCAGACCTGATAGCGTCAGGCGACCTTGCACCCGTCCCGCCACCCTCGCTACTGCGTTTTCCCCGTCGGCAGAATAGCGATGTGATCAATCACCATCTCCCCTTCCGACCCGGTATCTAATAACAGACGAATTTGCTTGGGTCGACTGCCTGCAGGCCAGTCTAAGGGCACCACCCAGCCCGCCTTATCGCGCTCCAGCGCCGCAACAGAGACTGAGGGCGCAACCGATTGCCATTGTTCCGGCATACCCTGCTCGTCCAAAAATTCAACACCGATCGTGCGTAATCGACCCCGCCCCCGGGTACCCAGCACCAGCGTTTCATGACGCTGAGTATTGACTGCCAACTCAGTCGGGCTCACTAAAATCAACCGGGTTTTGGGGTGGCGCCAACGCAAAGTCCCTTTCATGGGCCAGAAAATCGAGGTGCTGTCCTCTTTGTACCACCCATCGTCGCTATCGTAACTTGCAGCACCGAAGGTCCAATAAAGTGCGTTGCGCGGCAGAAAAGCATACTCGGACAGAAAATCCCGCACCGCTGCCTCAAGTGGGGTATTGAGATACGCCGTGTGTGCATGAAATCCCGGCTGCCCAACCAGATCGCCATTACTGCCATTCCACGCCATAGGTGACAGTAACTGTGCGTGAAAGTTAAACAGCTCGCTGAGCGATCGATACGCTTCACCGTACCCAGGCAACACATTGGGAGGATCCCTAAAATCAGCGGTATTGTGCTCGACAATACCCCACCCCGGATCCAAATCATAAAACACCCGAAACAAACTTTTACCGCTCTCAGTAGCGATATCGTTGAGCGCGCTGGCACCATAGACGATGGCGCCCAAATGACCGGGGCTGGGCTTTGCCCCCTCGACGGTCATGCCCGCTGAATCAAAATTTTTCAAGTTGCTGGTGAGGGTCTCAGAAAAGGGCATTGCGAATTTGCGGGGGGCAATAAACCCCTGAGAGGAAAATATTTTGTCTGCGTCGACGCCCACCTCAATGAGCCAGCGGCTCAAGTCATCGTAATGGAGATCCACCAAATGCCGGCGGAACTGCTCCCATAGATGCATCCATGGATCACTCGGGCCGGGCAAGAACTGACGGGGCAGAGCCCTGGGTGGTTCAACAGTGGACCAGCTCACGAAATCGCGTCCAGCGATCTTTTTAACCTCCTCTAGCGTCAACGAGTTGGCGCGATACTCTGCCAGTAGCGCCTCATCAGCGTACAAACCGGTGCCACTCAGCCAGTCTCTGAACTGCCTCAATGTATCTGGGTTGAAGTCATGCCAGCTGCCCTTCACAAAAGGACTCATATACACATCTGCGTCAAGATTAATGCCGGCGAATAACCCGGGGTGTTGCCGAGCAAACTGTGCGACGCGCTCACCCGCCGCCTGTAAATTACGTTTTTTATAAAAACGGACGGTGTCGTTATAGGCATTGAGGGTTAACACGCGAGACAGTTCAGGTGATTTCAGCGAGCCCGGTAAACCGGCAATCCAGTCATCGGGATACACTTTATCCTCTTGGTCCCACTGGCAGTTTTGCGGATCCTGCTCAAGAAAATCGGTTAAGTCATGATCAGGCGCGGTGCCATTGGCATCGCCCCAAACTCCCCCATTGAGAGTAAATAAAATCGGCAGCTGCTCAGCAATCGACATATCGATGACGCCTTGCAACCAATCATCGACCAAGAGCGAACCTGAGCTGAGCAGGACGGGGCCAAGATCCGGATCAAAGCGCCAATCCTGGGCCTTACCC
>JABJAS010000101.1 GCA_018666055.1 Halieaceae bacterium
CAATCCAACCAGTGCCGCGGCACCATTTGGTGGTATGAAGGAGAGTGGTTTAGGACGGGAGGGTGCACGGGAGGGTCTTGAAGAATATCTTGAGACAAAACTGGGGGGGCTCAGTATTTAAATGCTGGAAGCCCTTGAACGTGATGCGCGATTGGGTTTTGTGTTCCCGACACCCCCGAGGTTGGGTAATTTGTTCGCCATATCGTCGTAGTTATCTCGATGTGAGGAGCGAGTTCTCGCCTTGGCGGCCGCGCAGGCTAAGCGCTAGCTAAATTTGCAGACTTCGTCAGTAAACAGGTCAGGACTTGGATTAACGCCTAGCCCGGGTCCTTTGGGAAGATCGATATGCCCGTTGTGAATAGCGATACCCGCTCCAGTATCGTAATGTCCCTCAATATAGGGTTGCGCCAGCCAAGTTCCCTCGAATAGCCGAGGCACGACCGTGGCGCCCAGTTGCACACAAGCCGCCGCAATAATATCCCCACCCCAAGCGTCATCGGCGGTGTGAGGCAGGTGTCGTACCTCACAAATATCGCGAAAGCGCGCCATCTGAGTCAGGCCGCCAATGCGCGTTACCTTCATGCCAAAACCATCGACAAGGCTTTGTCCCGCTAAGCGAATCACCGTGGCCAGATCGGTAGCGCTCTCATCAATATAGACGGGATGATGCAGCCGGGGACGGATGGCGATAACGTCTTCAAGGGAGTCGCAGGGTTGCTCGAGGATAAAAGGAATGTGGCGACAGCTGTTGCTAAGCATCACGGCATCTCGTGTAGTCAGCCCGCGGTTACCATCGATAGCGAGTTGCATGCGGCCACCAATACGCTCCCAAACTTTGGTAACGACTTCGATATCGATCTCTACCGGGCGCCCACTGATTTTTACCTGCATTCTGGGGTAGCCCTCGCGGGCTTTTTCTTCAGCAATTTCAGCAATTTCATCAGGGCTGCCGACGGCGCTGGCATAGTAAGAGGGAATACGGTCTCTAATGGCACCCCCCAGTAAATCTGCCACTGACCTCCCGGTTTTCTTCCCTAATAGGTCATGCACGGCTATATCGATTGCGGCTTTCGCATAGTTGTGACCATTGAGTAGGCTGTCCATGCGCCGCTGGACTAACACGGGTTGATCAATAAATGTTCCCATAAGGCCTGGCGCTAGCGCTTGCAATGCAGCCTGTGCGCCTGCTGCATGACTTGGTGCATAGGTTGGCCCTACCGGGCAGGTTTCTCCCCATCCGATCACACCACAGTCGCTTTCGAGCCGCACAATCGTGGTCTCCAGCCGCTCAACGAAGGCATTAGCCATTCGATAGCCTCCACCTTTAACGGGAAGCATATGGCGAAATACGGTCAACGTACGAAGTTTCATTGCAGCACCTCAGGCGTTGGTTTTGATGGTGATTCAGGCGGTGGTATAGCCACCATCTACGGACAAGATCGTTCCTGTAATATGGCGTTGTTGAGCGAGAAAAAGTGCCGCTCTGGCAATTTCCTCAGGTTGTGCAACACGACCTTGAGGAATATGTTTTGCATTGTCAGCGACTACCGAATCGGCCACTGCGGTTGAGCTGTGACCGCTAAATAGCATGGGGGAGTCGATGGCCCCCGGCGCTACGGCGTTGACATTAATACCCCGCTGAGCCAGCTCTAATGCCATGGCTCGGGTTAGCTGGTTCACAGCGCCTTTACTGGCGCAGTAAGCGGCAAGGCCGGCACTGCCAACGGAGCCACAGGTTGAAGAGATATTGATGATTGCTCCGTCAGAATGGGCTTGCTGGGCATAGGCTCGGCTGAAGTAAAACAGGCCGTTAAGGTTGGTATCCATGATGTGCTGCCAGTCACTGTTGCTGGTTTCCTCCGCCGTGGCACGAACAATGACGCCGGCGTTATTTATCAGAACGGTTACGGTGTCATTTCCTATTAACTTGATGTGCGAAAAGGCGCGCTCAGCCGCAACCGGATCGCTAACATCACCTGTTACGATCTGAACGTCGACGGAGGTTTGTTGTTGCACCGCTGAACGAAGCTGGTTGAGTTTGGCTTGGTTGCGGCCCGCCAATATAAGGTGCATGCCTGCCTTGGCGAATACCTCTGCACAAGCTTGACCCACGCCACCAGTAGCACCGGTAATCAGAGCGTAGTGCCCTGTTAGATCTCGCACATCACTCGATTTCCCGTTTAAATTATTCATGCGTTCTCACAAGGCGGGCAGGGGTAGGCGTGCCAAGCGCCCACCGTCGACAACGATTTCTTGACCTGTAATAAATCCAGATTCTGGACCCGCAAGCCAGTAAACCGTGTCAGCTACGTCCTCCGGCATGCCCAAACGGCCCACCGGATGCAGCGCCTCGATGGCATCGTCTACGACCTGTCGGTCTGGATATTGCGATAACAGCGCTTCATTAAAAGGCGTGCTAATCCAGCCTGGTGCGACTGAATTGCAGCGAATGTTATGAGGCCCGTATTCGAGGGCAGTATTGTGTGTAAAAGCAGCGACAGCAGCTTTGGACGCTGCGTAGGCGCTGTGTAATGGGTTGGCACCGAGTCCTTCAATAGAGCTGATATTGACGATAGCTGGGGCTTTGACGTGTGACATGCACAGGAGAGCGAAGGCGTGTTTGGTAGTGAGAAAGCAGCTTTTTACGTTGACTGCCATCACACGGTCCCAGTCTTCTTCCCGGGTTTCGGTAATGGGCGCTTCAATGCATATACCCGCATTGTTGACTAGGACATCTAGATGACCATAGGTCTCCGCGATCGTCTTCATCAGTGTCTCGACACTGCTTTCGGATGCCACGTCAGTTTTAATAAAAAGCGCCGTGTCAGATTTTGGAGCCTGAATATCTGCACAGATAACAGTTGCCCCAGTTTCAGCAAAGCGAGCGATAATCGCGGCCCCAATGTTTTGCGCGCCGCCTGTGACTAGCACTATGCGTTGGCTAGCCGTCACTGGGGATGGGGGTAGCGAGGGCTGTAGCTGGCAACGACATTACGCTGAGCGCCAAGTTTCTCAATTCTGGCCTCCATAATGTCACCCGGTTTTAGGTACTGGGGTGGCTTCATTCCGTAGCCAACCCCGGGTGGAGTGCCTGTCATCATAATATCCCCAGGCTGCCAGCTGACGTAATTTGAGATAATAGAGACCAACTCGGCGATGCTGTACATCATGTCTGAGGTATTGCTCTGCTGCATCACGACACCGTTAACAGTCAGTGAAATATCGAGAGCGTTGGGGTTGCCCACCTCGTCAGTGGTGACTAACCAGGGTCCTAAGGGCTTTAACGTATCGGCACTTTTGCCTTTGGTCCATTGGGTTCCCCGCTCTAGCTGGAAAACTCGCTCTGAGACGTCATTCCCAATACAAAAACCGGCGACGTAATCCATGGCTGATTCCACCGGTATGTTATGACCCGCTCTACAGAAGACCACGGCAAGCTCGGCCTCCCAATCGAGCTCTGAGCCACCTTTAGGCATCATGACCTCATCGTGTGGTCCATTGATAGCGCTCGGTGCGGTGAGCATGAACATGGGTTCCTCTGGGGGCTCTAGCCCAGCTTCCGCTGCATGTTTGCCATAGGTTAGGGCACAGCCAACAATTTTTCCGGGTCGGTGTATGGGGGGGCCAAGTCGTGTGTCTTCGGGGAGCCTCGACAGGGACACGGGATCTAGAGTTTTAATTTTTGTCAGTAATTCTGGAGTCAG
>JABJAS010000102.1 GCA_018666055.1 Halieaceae bacterium
AGCCATGGGCCGCCCCTAGCCGTGGCATGTCGGTAGAGGACGCCGCGCTCTACACCAATTCGACCCTTGCGCTGAAACCTAAAACCGGAGAACTGACGTGGTATTTCCAGCACATTCCCGGGGAAACGATCGATATGGAAGTGGGCTTTGAACGCATCCTCGCTGACATCGACGGCGTACCAACGTTATTAACCGTTGGAAAAGACGGCATTTTATGGAAGCTCAACAGACAGACTGGCGATTACATCGATTTGCTCGATACGATGGATCAAACCATTTTTGAGGTCGACAGGAAGGCGGGAACACTCGCCTACCGGTCCGACATTGCCGGTGCACAGATTGGCGATACCTATACTGCCTGCCCTGGTATCTATGGCGGCCACAACTGGCAGTCGGGCACCTATGACTCAAAGAGGCACCTTTTATTCTTGCCGGTGCACCAACTGTGCTCTGATATGACACCCCGCGAAGTCGATCTCGGCCCCGGTGGCGGCGGCTATGGCGCCGACGTCGCGACCTACCCCATGCCAGGCAAAGAGGACAAAGCGGGCGCACTCCTTGCGATTGACGTGCGCACGATGACCATCAAATGGCGGGTAGAGCAACCCGCACTGTTTTTAAGCGGCGCGGTTTCCACAGACGGAGAGGTGCTCTTCATTGGTGATCTTGATCGGTATTTCCAAGCCTTTGATATCAATACGGGCGAGAAGCTATGGTCGACACGACTGCCCGCACCTGCCCATGGCTATCCCATCACCTATCACGCTAACGGTGAGCAGTTCGTTGCCATCCCAACGGGCATTGGCGTTTTCAGAGCGCTGACCGCTGTCATCTTTCCCGATATCTATCAGCCCCCAGATGGCCAGGGGCTGTATGTGTTCGGACTTAACCGCTAGCGCGGCTTCACTCCACCCCGGTCCGTCCCGCTTCGCGCTTCATCGGCTCATATTCAGCAAATGCCGGTGGCGCAGCGGTAGACCCTGTGGTCGCTCCTGCGTCAACCGTCAAGGTCAGGCCACTGGTGTACCCCGACTCATCGCTGGCCAGCCACAGCGCCGCATTGGCAACATCTTGTGCCAACCCAGCGCGCCCCCTCAGCGGGGAACCCTCAGCAAGTGCTGCAATCGTCTCGTCGAGTTTTTGATGATCACCAGTGAGCACATCTGCAACCATGGGAGTGGCCATGCCGGCGGGGGCAATACAGTTGACCCGCACACCACAGGAGCCCACCTCTGCCGCTAAGTTTTTGGTCATGCCCACCACAGCATGCTTGGCGGCTGCATAAGCGTGAGGGCCCAGACCGCCCATTACCCCCGCAGTGCTCGACATGCTGATAATCGAGCCCGAACCAGCGACTTTCATGTGGCGACTGGCATGCTTCATGCCGTAGAACACACCATTAAGCATAATATCGATGGTTAACTTCCACTCTGCCGCGGGCGTTGTCGACATGGGGCCAACAGCCCCTACGATACCCGCGCAATTGAACATGATGTCGATACCACCATATTGCGACACCGCAGTTTCCACTAGCGCTTCGACCTGCTGCTCATCGGTAACATCACAGTGACAAAACGTCGCATGCTCAGCACCACCCAGCGCCTCTGTCAGAGAAGCACCCAGCTCATCTTGAATATCCCCTAATACAACCCGCGCACCTTGCTCGACGAAAGTTTTGGCCGTCGCAGCGCCAATACCACTTGCCGCGCCAGTAATGACGGCCACCTTATTTGCCAATCTTTGATCCATCGTTGCTTCCTCAATCGTGTTATTCGTTTTCAATTTAGCCTGCTGTTGCTTACCCGTTGCCATCCGTTACAACAGGTCGCAAGTTACACCTGATCACACTTTACAGCGGGCACAGGACGGAAGATCTCAGTCCGCTTCTGGCTTAGTCAAACGAGTCCCAGGGAACCCGTTAAAGTGATGAATCACAACCTCCCTCTCGACCATCTTCCACACGCCGCCACGACGCTCAAACCGATCTCGGTAGGTCGCGCCAACAAAGGTTGCATCAGTGTTGTCCGTCAATAGGCCCATACAGTCAACATCGCAGATACCGGTGGCCGCGTCAGGTGAGCTGAATTCGACCACCAAATTAGAGGTCACGTGCTGGGATTGTTCCCATGCGGGCCACAGCACCTCGTGGATGGCCTGATGAATACCGTCATGCCCACTAAAATCGCCAAACGGCGGGCCGATTTTCCACACGCAGTCATCCCACCAGATCGAGAGAAATCGGGCGTAATCGCGCTTATCAAAACCATGGCAGTAGTTACTGACCAGATCCTCAATCAGGCCTCGGCTTTCGAGGCGATCGATCTTTGCTGCTATTTCATCCGTCACTGAGAAATCCCCCTCTTGTCTCCACTCACTATGCGCTCGCTGGTCACCCGCTATTCAGTGCGCGCGTGCCACTCAGCTTTTAAATCGATTGTCGCACCCTGAAAACCCATTGGCGCAATTGATTTCCAGACGGCTTGCATCACTGCGACAATGCCCGCGTCACATATTTCGGATTTTCTTTTCGACCTGCCGGCGTGTTGTCCGCCCATCTCACAGGGGTTGCTCCCCACGCCGCTGCCGCGCCCTCTTTGAGCCGACCATATAGCGTTGTTCTCTGGCGGGGAAGTCGATTGCAGCTGCGGATGGCTTCCTGCATATCAGGCGGCGTCCACACCTGGCCATGAGTTGCGCCAGCCGCT
>JABJAS010000103.1 GCA_018666055.1 Halieaceae bacterium
CCACAGACCGACCACATCGTCTTTTGGCCATTGGCTGATAAATTCACCGAAAGATCGCTCTTCGCGACGCTCAGTGTCAGTAATCATCATGGCATTTTCACGGATGGTTTTGATCTTGCTGAAATTACGGATAATCGCGGGGTCTTGCGCCTTACGTTCCAACATATCGTCCGGCATCATCAGCAGTCGCTCAATATCAAATTGCCAGAATACGTGCTCGAAATCCTGCCACTTTTTATCGACCACACGCCAGACAAAACCCGACTGAAAAATTTTTCTGGTGAACTCAGCAAGGTAGCGATCTGAGCCCAGTTGCTCGAGCTGCTGCTGACTAGCAACCTGCGGCAACATACCCTCAACCGCGTCTTCACCACCTTTGCGAGTGCATGCGCGGTCGTACAGCGTGTCATAGTCGGGGTAGGTCATGGTAATAGTGTACTGCCAAAAATCGGTGGAAGCGGCTTATTCGGCGGAGAGTCGTTGCGAAGTGTTGTCGCACTTTGGACTCTTCAAGTCACGATGCCATTTGGTGTTGGAATAAAGTGTGTTGTCACAACACTGCCGCAGCATCACTCAGCGAGCCCTCTTTGCGTCACTAAATAGGTCGCGAAGCTCCCGAGCCAATGACCGCCTTCGTAGTAATCGGAGCTAACGCCGTCTAAGCCGGCGAGTCGATGCAGCAATGCGGTGTTTTGAATGACCGAAATTCTGCTGTCCGTTTCCGGAAGTCCGCTTGCAATGCCCTCCAGCATCCATGCTCGGCTTAAATTGAGCCCGTCTAAATGGACAAGATGTGGATCTGATCGGTCACTCACCAACGCAGGCGCCAGCCACTCAGCGTCAGTGGGAATCGTCAAGAAATTATCCAGCCAGGTCGCGAAAGCTGCCGGCCCAAGCACTCTGCGCATTAAGTCGGCCTCGGCAAGACAAGGTGACAAAAAGTCAGCTCCCGATGGTTCATAACTGATCGGGCAGTCGACATCGGTCTGATAGAGGGTCTCGATCCGCTCGGTAATGAACGCCTCGACTGCCGTGTCGTTCGTGGATCTCGCCCAATCCAAGGTGAGACCCAGCGCAAAAGCGGTTTGAGAGTGTGTTCCGCTGCGGACTGGATACGTTAAATTCGGGAGCCAAGACGTCAAGCGCGCGACCAATGCGGCTTCCAGTGGCCGTATATTGTCCCGCCATCGCTTGGCTTCAGGGGCTGTCGACGCGTCCAGTTCTGCGGCCAGCTGCAACAGCCAGGCAATGCCATAAGGGCGCTCAAAGGATCGCCTGCCTTTCCCCTCTATGTACTCACTCTCCGCTAATAAATTCTCCCTTGATAAACTCTGTGCCAACGCCGCATGCGCTTTAGCTGCAAAATCGCGATGCGGATACAGTCGCGCCAATCTCGCGAGTAACCAGTGACCGTGCACGGAGCTATGCCAGTCGTAGCAACCATAAAAGGCCGGTGTTAACTCGCGAGGAGGTCGAACGTCAGCATCGGACTGCAGTGTATGAGAGACATGATTGGGGTACTCTTGATGCACGCAATCCAGTGCCAACTGCGCCAACTTTTCAATCACGATCAAGTCAGTCGATGCGGGTGATGCCTGTGACGGTGGGGGTTGCAGCGCTGCCACGGCAATCAAGACAATGACCGCCCAATACCCACTATCTAACTTTGATCCCAATGTGATGCCCTCGTATTCAATAACTGGTTTGAAGGGCTCGGTACCCTGTCGCATCAGACCATACTAAGCAGTCGATGGCCTTGCCAGCAGACCCTTGAGCCATTGTGACACCCCAAAGCTGCTGAGAAACTGATGATAATCGGTCGCATGGCTCAATACTCCAAAGGCGGAGGTCTCGAAACGTATTACCCGCGCCGTCAAAATGCCGCTCTCGGTTTTGCGCACTTAAAATTGGCCTTCAGCCTCCCGCGGGTCGGGAAGCATCGGGTCACTATCTGCTACTGAGTGGTCTGTCAGAGTGCAGTCCCCCGGCGCGATGACTCGCTGCAGGCTGGTTGGACGATGTTTTAGCGTGCTAGGTTGGCCGCAGTTCCTCGAATTTCCCATATAAGATACAATGTATCTTTTACACTGCCTTGATGAGCAAGACTCGGAGCGTGCTTGAGAACGGTGAATAGCGAAAAAGCGATATCAGATGTTGAGCAAAAATGTGCTGATCG
>JABJAS010000104.1 GCA_018666055.1 Halieaceae bacterium
GAGCATTGCCTTGGATGTTGCAGAGCATCTGGCCGCTCAAGATAAGCCTATTATTTGGGCGCCAGACAGACACTTGGGCGATTACGTTCAGCGAGAGTCTGGCGCTGACGTCTTGCTTTGGGATGGCGCGTGTATCGTGCACGAGGAGTTTAAAGCGCGAGGTATTCTTGACCTCAAGCAAGTGCATCCTGACGCGGCGGTTTTGGTGCACCCAGAGTCACCGGCCAATGTCATTGCGTTAGCGGACCATGTGGGTTCCACCACACAGATTATCCGCGCCGCTCAGTCGTTACCGCATAGCACGTTCATTGTGGCCACAGACCAGGGCATTTTTTATAAATTACAGCAGGCCGCACCCGATAAGCATTTCCTTATCGCGCCTACAGCGGGAAAGGGCGCTACTTGTCGCAGTTGCGCTAACTGCCCCTGGATGGCCATGAATGATCTGGAGTCGATGGCGTCAGTCTTTGATCGGGATGACAATGAGATTCATGTGCCCGCTGATATCGCTACGGCGGCGATGCGGCCTCTCGAACGAATGCTCGCTTTTGCGGAGACGCTCAAGCCATAACGTCGCTTGGCACGAGGTGGTGACTAGCCTCGATCCATTTCTGCTCGCATGGACTGAATATCCCGCAGGCGCTCGTTGATCAGCGATGAGGTGGTGAAATCGCGGTCCGTCAGTGCCTGTGCGTAGCCCAATTGTTTTTCGGCAGCGTCCAGAGCGTTGATCATAATAAAATATTCAGCTCTAGAGCGATGCAAGCCAATAATATTGCCGGCTAAGCCTTGTACTTCAGCCAACAGATACCAAAGCCCAGGGTCATTACTGACGCGTCGGGATTGCTCAACTAATGCCGCCTCAGCGAGGTGGGGCGACCCTGCTTGGTGCAAGGCGTCGGCGTAAGCCATGGTGAGGGGATGGTTGCCCGGTGATAACTCAAGGCGCTGCTCGAGCGTGGCGACAGCGCGTTGTGGATTGCCCCGCGCCAAGTCAATTTCTGCATCCGCGATCACATACTCGATACGATCCGTGTTCTCCGACCAGATACTATCGAGTGATAGCGCTGCTTCATTGGGTCGGCCTGCTGCCGTCAACGCGAGGACCAAGCCATAGGTGGTGGCTTCGGTTGAACGTGTTTGACCCTGAAGCGCCGCGCGAAAGCTTGCCACCGCCTCTTCCGGAGTTTGAGCAGAGTGCACCTCAACCCGCGCTCGCATGAGCTGAAAGTCGAGGCTGACAGGGCGGATGCGTTTGGGGTATTGCATGGCGCGCGTTCGGGTATCGGCGATTCGTCTCTCTGATAGTGGGTGTGTCCGCATAAATTCGGGTACCCGATTGGTCGAGCTGTAACGGGTGGCGGCGAGCATCCGCTCAAACATTTGCGGGGCGGCATAAGGGTCCATGCCCGCCTCATACAGGGTTCTGAGACCGACTCGATCAGCCTCGGCTTCGTTCGATCGGCTATAGCGTAACTGCTCGTCTTGAGCGAGCCCTTGAGCCGTTGTCATCGCCGCAAGCCCGGCGTCGGTACCGACGGTCGCAGCCAATAAGATACCGGCCAATAGTCCTGCGAGTTGCATAGGCCCTTGTTGTGCGGCCAGCTCCATTCGGCGAGAAAAATGCCGTTGGCTCAGGTGCGCAATTTCATGGGCCATCACCGTCGCAAACTCATCTTCCGTCTCTGCATATAAGAAGAGCCCGTTGTGAACACCCATCACCCCACCGGGCACCGCGAACGCGTTGATCGAAGGATTATCAACAATGACCAGTTCGATACGCCGATCTTGCAGGTCACTGTGTTGTGCTAATTCAAAGGTCAGATTTTCGAGGTAGCTGTGTAATAGGGGGTCGTTGACCAACGGAGCTTGTCCTCGAAAGCTGCGGAGCCACATCCGCCCGATCTCGTACTCATAGTCGGCGGAAAACAAGCTGGTGCTCGATTCACCCAAATTGGGGATTTTGAGATCTTCAGTGCTTGCATTCACGCGTGTCAGCAGGCTGAGGGTAATCACACTCAGCAACAGGGTTACTTGGGCGATGATGAGGGGTGGCCGAGTCATGGCGATACTCTAGCTCACTTGCGGGTGTGTCGGGAGGTGACTATCAGTGTGAAAATGCGGGCTTCTCAAACTGCATCTGTGAATAAACGATATACTCATACCCCAAACGATCTGGCCACACGCTATGTCTGACCCCTCTTTGCCGCTTGATTCGGTCGATGCCCGAGGTGAACGCTGTCCGATGCCGTTATTACTGGCTAAGCGAGCCCTGCGTGATATCCCGGTCGGGGGTGCCCTTGAAGTGTTAAGCACTGATGCGGGCTCGGAGAGAGACTTTGAAAGTTTTGCGCGCTTAGCAGGACACCAGGTGAGCTGCGAGCGACTGCCGGACGACGTGCTGAGATTGATGATTATCAAAGCGTAACTCGAGGAGTTTGATTCAAGTGAAAGAAGTACTCACGCGATGGTACCAGCGTTATTTCAGCGAGGAGGAGGCCGTTATCCTCTTGGTGCTGTTATCCGCTGCTTTGACTGTGCTGCTGATTTTTGGCGACATTCTGGCGCCCGTCTTTGTGGCCGTTGTGCTCGCTTACTTGATGCAGGGCGTGGCCAATTTTTTGCGTCACCGGGGTTTGCCGGCAGAAGTCAGCGTGGGCGTTTCAACACTGCTCTTTCTCAGTGGATTCTTTGCTTTTTTGCTCGGTTTGGCGCCATTGGTGTGGCGACAATTAATGGCGCTGGTGCGCGAGGCGCCGGCTATGATCGAGGTCGGAAGGCGGGCGTTGGTGACCCTGCCCGAGGAGTATCCCGTCTTGTTCACGCAGCAGCAGGTGAATGAGCTGACGGCTGTGATTCAGACAGAGATGGCGTCGATTGGCCAGCTATTGGTGACCAAGGGGCTGAGTTCAATTCCCAGTGTATTGGCGACGATTGTCTACGTGATCTTGATCCCCCTGATGGTATTTTTCTTTCTCAAAGACCGAGAGCAGTTAATTAATTGGTTTGCAGGGTTTTTGCCTAAAAAGCGGCCGTTATTGGACAGCATATGGCGTGAGCTGAATCAGCAGTTTGCGAACTATGCCCGCGGAAAGGGCATTGAGGTCGTGATCGTGGGTGCTGCCACTTACGTCGTTTTCGCGATCTTTTCGCTAAATTATGCGGCACTGTTGGGATTGCTGGTGGGGCTCTCGGTAATCGTGCCCTACATCGGAGCAACCTTGGTGACAATTCCGGTGCTCGTCGTGGCTTATTTTCAATTCGGTGTGACGCCGGATTTTTACTGGGTCTTCGGCGCTTATGCGGTGATTCAAATCCTAGATGGCAATGTGCTGGTGCCGTTATTGTTTTCCGAGGCAGTTGACTTACATCCCGTAGCGATCGTCATTGCGGTACTGTTTTTTGGCGGCTTGTGGGGGGTGTGGGGTGTCTTCTTTGCCATACCGTTAGCGACCTTGGTGAATGCCATTCTCTCTGCCTGGCCAGCCCGGGAAGTGACGCCTGGTACCTGACGGCGCGGCTGCTGTAGGCAATCTGACACTGTTCGCTTTTTCACTCACTGACATAAGAGTTTAAATCTCATGCGTGGTTACTCCGATATCGTATTGCGCTCCAAGGCGCCATCTTTTGTTCATTCGGCACTGTCGAGCGGCTTTTGGGTCGGCGTGGTGCTGATCTTGATGGCGTCATTGGGGAGTTGTGGCGGATCCACCCCGGGCGCCGACGAGCGAGAGACCGGCGTGGCGATCAGCCCTAATGATGATCGCGCCTACGCTTTGGTCGAGCTGGCTAATGGTTTAGAAGTCATGTTGGTGTCTGACCCGACGGTCGAGAAATCAGCAGCGGCGTTGAGCGTTGGCTTGGGCGCGGCGGCGGACCCCGACGATTATCCGGGGATGGCGCACTATCTCGAGCACATGCTCTTCATGGGTTCAGCCCAATACCCAGACCCTGATGGCTTTATGGCGTTCACTGCAGAGCACGGTGGCATGTCTAATGCCTATACCGGGCTCGATATTACCAATTACATGATGACCGTAGAGAACGATGCCTTTCCGGAGGGTCTAGATCGATTCTCTAGCTTCTTCACTGATCCGCTGCTCGACCCGACGTATATCGACAAGGAAAAAAATGCGGTCAACGCAGAGTGGTCCATGCGCCGAGAGCAGGACTTCCGCATCGAGTATCGACTGGCGCGAAAATTGCTGGGCGCGCACCCCGCTAACCGCTTTCAAATTGGCAACCTAGAGTCACTCGCCGATAAGTCAGAAGGGGGGCTTCACGCCGCAACGGTTGCGTTCTTTCAGCGCTACTACAGTGCCAACCTGATGAAGGCATCGCTCATCAGCGAACGTCCCTTAGACGAGATGGCCGCCCTAGCGGAGGCCTATTTTGCCGACATCCCGAATAAAGGGGTGGCTCAGCCAGACATTACCGCGCCAATTGATTTCGAGGAAGTGGGCGCTAAGCAGGTTCGCTATCGCCCTCAGGACGATACACGGGAGCTGCGGCTCGATTTTATTATCGACAACAATACGCATCTTTACGACACCAAGCCGAGCGAATACCTCTCCTACGTGCTGGGTTCCGAAATGCCTGATACGCCCGCGGTCCGATTGCGCGAACTGGGATGGGCGAGCGCACTGATGGTGAGTGCAGACCCGTCGCGATACGGTAACTATGGGTTGTTTACTTTTTCAGTGCAGCTGACCCCTGAAGGACTGGCTCATCGTGACGACATTACTACGATGTTGCTCGGGTATTTAGCAATGCTGCGCGCCGAGGGCATTGATGATCGTTATGCCGAGGAGTTCGGTACTTCGCTGTCCAACCGGTTTCGATTTCTTGAAAAAATGGACGATTTCTCCTATTCACATCAGCTCACGCGGGCGATGCAAACTTACCCATCGAGACAGGCCATCGAGGCACCGTATCGTTTTGTTGGTTTTGACGAGGCTGCGGTCGAGGCCGTGCTGGCGCAGTTAGTGCCAGAGCGCTTGCAGGTTTGGGCCATCGACCAGGCGCAAGAGGTGTCTGAAACCCTCACTTTTTACGAGGGTCAGTATGCTGTCGAGCCGCTCGAGACGCCGGCGCCGGAAACACTGCTAGAACGCGTCGCGCCTTATGAGTTGGCGCTTCCCGCTCAGAACAGTCTGTTGCCCGAGCAGTTCGCGATTGTATCCACCCTGAGCGAGCCGCAACGGGTGATTGATGAGCCTGGCTTGAGTGTCTGGTTGCAAGGCAGCGAGGCTTTCGCGCAATTACCAAGAGGCTACACGCAGCTATATCTGAATTCTCCCGTGCGGCAGCAGCGAGTCGATGCGGCGGTGATGATGGTGCTGTGGGCAGACTTGTACAACCTGAATGAAACCGCGTTGATTACCGAGGCGGGTATCGCTGGGATGGGGCTTAGCTTGCAGTTAGACGAGGGGCTTCGTATTTCGGTTTCTGGCTTTACCGATAAGCAACCGGAGCTGCTTGCTGCCGCTTTGGCTGCCCTGCGTGTGAGCCCTGACGAGCAAGCCTTGACTCAGGCGCTAGATCGTTTCTTGCGGGGGCTGCAAAATCGCAAGCGCGAGATGCCGGTCAGCCAATTAGGCCGGACCTTGTCAGGTCTGACGCAGACCGGTTTTTATGACGAGGCGTCGTTGCGTGAGGCAGCGCGTCAAATTACGCCGTCAAAATTTGCCGCATTCGTAGATGAGTTATTGGAGGATGCATTAGTTAGGGTGTATTTATTCGGCAACTATGACAACGCGTTTGCGGAGACGATGGCGCAGCGCATTCGCGAGGGTCTGCCAGCTAGATCTGAGAGTGCCTCAGATTACGTTCGCAAGCGATTCTACGCGCCGGAGTCAGCCAAAACGGTTGCTTACAATACCGACTTGCCGGTAGACGATCTGGGTATGATGCTGTTGTACGCGGCACCCGAGGCGAGTGTCGCACGCGAGGCGGCAGGTCGCGTTTTGGCGCGTCATCTGCGCAATCGCGTGTTCGATACGCTGCGCACTGAAGAACAGTTAGGGTACGCCGCGGGAGGGATTACGACGACCTTGCAAGACCACCCGATGATCGGGTTTTACATTCAGACGCCGGTCAAAGGTCCGGTCGAGATGTTGGCGCGGTTTGAAGCCTTTGCGCAAGAGTATGGCGAGACGCTTGAAGTACTGAGCGCTGATCAGTTTGCCAATTTGAAGTCGGGTGTGTTGACCGCATTAACGGAGCCACCGACGAACCTCGCTGATGAGGCGGGGCCCTTTTTATCAGACTGGAATCGGGAGCGATACGAGTTTGGTAGTCGCCAGCAGATGATTGCAGCGGTGGACGCCGTGACGATAGACGATGTGCGCGCTTATTACCGGGAGACGGTGCTAGCGCCCAAGCCAAGCCGTATTCTGATCCAGCTGCGCGGCGAGCGTTGGAGCGATTCACCTTTTGCGGTGATTGAGGGGGCGACGGTGATAGACAGCATCGAGGCTTTCCACGAGAGTATGCCGTTACAGCCATTAGACTAAGCTCGAGAGGAAACCAATGGGTATCAAGCTCGCTGATTGTTACAACACCCACCAGTTTCGCAAGCTCGCCAAGGCGCGTCTGCCGGGCCCTATCTTTCACTACATCGACGGCGCCGCCGACGATGAGGTGACCTACCGGCGTAATACGACTGCCTATGAAAGCTGCGACTTGGTGCCCAACGTGCTGACTGGCGTCGATACCGTTGATCTGTCGACCACGGTCATGGGTATCCCGATTGATATGCCGCTTTTTCTCTCACCCACGGCATTACAAAGGCTGTTCCATCATGACGGCGAGCGAGCGGTCGGTCGTGCAGCGGAGGCCTTTAACACCCTATTTGGTATCTCTTCATTAGCGACGGTGGGCATAGAGGAGATCGGGGAGACCATCAAGTCGCCAAAAGTGTTTCAGCTTTACTACCACAAAGACAAGGCACTGACTTGGGACATGATTGATCGCTGTAAGGAGGCCAACTTTGACGCGCTTGCCCTCACCGTTGACACGATTGTTGGGGGAAATCGTGAGCGGGATCTATGGACTGGTTTTACCTCTCCACCTCGGCTGACGCCAGCGAGCTTACTCAGCTTTGCAACGCACCCCAGTTGGACACTGAACTATCTACTCAGAGAGCCTTTTGCCTTATCGAATCTGCAAAACCACATCGCCGAGGGGTCGAATGTCAGCATTTCGGTGTCTGATTATTTTTCAACGATGTTAGACCAGTCCATGGATTGGGACGCCGCGGCTGCGGTGCGCGAGCGCTGGGGCAAAGCGTTCTGCCTAAAGGGCATTATGTCGGTGGAGGATGCTCGTAAAGCGGTGTCGATCGGAGCGGATGCCATTATGGTATCTAATCACGGGGGTCGGCAGCTTGATGGCAGCAGAGCCCCTTTTGATCAGCTGGCCGAGATCATCGACGCCGTGGGAAGCGATATTGATGTCATTTGCGACGGCGGTATTCAACGAGGCACTCACGTATTGAAGGCGCTCTCCCTCGGCGCTAAAGCCTGTTCGGGGGGGCGATGGTACCTTTACGCCCTGGCGGGAGCGGGTCAGCAAGGTGTGGAGCGAGCGCTCACTAACATGCATAGTGAGCTGGTACGGGATATGAAGCTCATGGGCGCACAGTCTCTCGAAGATCTCGGCCGCCAGAACCTGCGGTTCCGATAATACTTAACCTGACTGCCTGCCGGCGTTAAGACAACCACGCCTCGATAACCGTTATGTGCGTTCCCTCCCACGTTGGGTGACGCATCCCGCTTTTGCATAGGCTGCAGCTCGTGCCACTGGGGTTGGTATTGGGTGACTGAAGTGGGCTGAGTGGCCCGGTGATGAAAATAACATTCCATAATAGAACTTTATATCGCTCTTGGACTAATATTGATACGCTGATCTTTGCGAGAGGCGTATTAAATAGTTCTGTAATAGAACTTATAGAACTTATAGAACTTATAGAGCTTATAGAACTTAATGGAGCTCGGCGCCTGCTTTAAGATGATCATCGTGATGAGGTGGGGGCAGTCATGTCGCAGTTGGACGCATTTGAGCTCGAGGAGTGGACCGAATCGCTGGACGCCGTCCTGCGACATAACGGTCCGCAGGCGACCGGAGAGCTGATTAAACAGTTGTCCGAACACGCTGAGTCAGCGCGGGTGCCTTTGCCCAGCGCCATCACCACGCCCTTTCGCAATACGATTTCTCCCGAAGACGAGCGCCCTTTGCCGGGGGATCTGTTTATGGAGCGTCGTATCCGCTCCTTGGTCCGATGGAATGCGCTCGCCATGGTCATGCGTGCCAACGATAACGAGGATGGACTGGGCGGGCATATCTCGAGTTTTTCGTCTAGCGCGACGTTGTATGACGTGGGGGTGAATCATTTTTTCCGAGGCACGGCGAATGGGCACCCCGGCGATCTGGTGTACTACCAAGGTCACAGTGCACCGGGTATGTATGCCCGTTCATATTTAGAGGGCGTCCTCAGCGAAGCGCAGTTAGAGAATTTTCGCCGTGAGGTCGGGGGGAGTGGCTTGTCGTCTTACCCACACCCCTGGCTGATGCCCGATTACTGGCAGTTTCCTACTGTATCGATGGGGTTAGGTCCCCTACAGGCGATCTACCAAGCTCACGTGATGAAGTACCAGAGCAAGCGGGGTCTGGTGGATCATCGCGATCGGAAAATCTGGTGTTTCATGGGTGACGGTGAATGTGACGAACCGGAGTCATTGGGCGCGATTGCCTTGGCTGGCCGTGAGCGGCTGGGTAATTTACATTTTGTGGTGAACTGTAATTTGCAGCGCTTAGATGGTCCGGTTCGGGGCAACGGTAAAATCATCCAAGAGCTGGAGGGTGTGTTCCGCGGAGCGGGTTGGCAGGTGATTAAAGTCGTCTGGGGTCGCAAGTGGGACCCGTTATTAGAGCGCGACCAAAGTGGGCTGTTGCAAAAGATCATGGATGAGGTGTGTGACGGCGAGCTGCAGAACTGCAAATTCAATGGCGGCGCTTACACGCGTGAGCACTTCTTCGGTAAGTATCCGGAGACGCTTGAGTTAGTCAAAGACCTCAGCGACAACGACATCATGTACCTCAATCGAGGTGGGCACGATCCGTATAAAGTGTATGCGGCTTATGCAGCAGCCTGTGAGGAGATAGAGCGACCCACGGTGATTCTTGCCATGACCGTTAAGGGGTATGGCACGAGCGAAGCCGGTGAGGCCAGTAATGAGACGCATTCACTGAAAAAGCTGGATATGAAAAGTTTGCAGGCTTTTCGGGATCGATTTGGCGTGCCAATCAGCGACAAAGCCCTGAAAGATGTGCCCTTTTATCGGCCCCCAGAAGACAGCCCTGAAATGCGTTATATGCGCGAGCGTCGTGCGCAGCTCGGCGGCAGTATCCCCGCACGACGGCGCACCTCGTATGCGCTCCC
>JABJAS010000105.1 GCA_018666055.1 Halieaceae bacterium
AAGTGGGAACAGGCTTTGCGTCACTTCTGACCCTTAGCCAGCAGTCCGACGGCTTTCATGCGCAGGTAAAGCCGCTTGCGAGGAATCGCCAGTAGAGCCGCCGCATCGCCTTTGCGGCCTCCTGTTTCTCGCAATGCTTGGCCCAGCAAATCAGCTTCAAATCGCTGCATCGCGTCATCATAGTTGAGTCCGCTGGTATCGCCTATCCGGCGGTAGACAAGATCTGGTGGAAGGCCGATCACCAAGCGCTCGGCTACCGCGTACAACTCACGCACATTTCCCGGCCATTGATGTCGGGCCATAGGACCCAGCATCTCTTTAGTTGTCATCGGTAGAGGTCTACCAAAACGAGCTGCGGCGTCGCGTAGAAAGTGTTCCAGCAGGATAAATATGTCTCGTTCCCGATCGCGCAACGGGGGAAGCTCGACGGTTACGCCTGATGCGAGATAAAAAAGCCTGTCGTCCAGCGTGTCGCGGGCCGTCGCCGTGAGAACCGCTCTTGGGCGATCGTCGCGCCGCAGGAATTCCGCCAAATGACTTTGCATTTCCGGCCCGAGCAAATGCGCACTACGAAATATGACGCTCCCATCACACGGTAAACTGGCCAACTTGCTTGTAAAATTCTGCTCGTTGGCCGTTGCACAGGCGATAAAATGAAGCTCTCCGGCGCCTCGACCGTGATCGTGCAATGCTTGTGCTGCAAGGCTTTTCCCAGTGCCCGGTTCGCCCAGCATGAGAACCGTAACAGGCAGTTGCGCGATGTCCGCTAAGAGCCTTCGAACCTCTTTGATCGCAGGAGCGCGGCCCAGGATCTGTGACCGAAGCCCACCACCACGCTGTGCACGTGACCGGAGACGGGCGTTGTCCAAGTACAGTTTTCGGGCGGCGATTGACCGCTTCAGTGTGCTCAGCAACACATCCGGCTGCACAGGTTTCTCGATGAAGTCATAGGCTCCAGCCTTAATCGCGGCGATGGCCAATCGGACATCTCCATGACCGGTGATCATGATGAAGGGCACGCGGGGAGCCTGAGCCCGAACGGCTTTTAGTGTCGCAAACCCATCCATGCCCGCCATCCGCACATCGCATAGCACAACGCCCGCCCATTCCGGATCAAGTGCGCGAAGCATTGGATCGGCCGACGAAACTGCCTGCACGCGCAGCCCAGCATCCTCGAGCAGTTCCGTTGTGGCCTCGCGAAAATCAGCGTCGTCATCAACCAAATATATCTCAGGGTCCGCTGTCACGAGGCTCCTCCGATTGGTAGGGTGGCCACAGCACGAGTGCCGGTCCCTTTTGCCGGCTCCAGTCGAAGAGTGCCGCCCATGCCGGTCATGATGTTGTAGGAGATCGACAGGCCCAACCCCATACCCAGCCCCGGGTCCTTAGTTGTGACGAAGGGGTCGAACGCCTGATCTGCAGCAATATCGCTCAGACCGACACCCGTGTCTGTAACGATAAAGCATGCCACGCCAGGGATGCTGGCACTCTGGTCAATGGTGATTGTGCCAGGCATATCCGTCTCGGCAATCGCGTCGCTGGCGTTTGAGATTAAGTTCACCATGACCTGTTCAAGCAACACAGAATCCGCCTGAACCACAAGTTGGCGCGCATCTTGCGTCACCTTCAGACTCGCGCCGCCGTCTGCCAAGCGGTTCTTAAGGAATGTCGCAGCACCATCGACTGCATCGCCAAGCTTGACCGCACCCTTTTCGATTTCGGCGCGTCGCGCAAAGCGTCGCAAATGCGAAATGATTGCCTCCATCCGGTCCACCAAATCATTGATCTTATCGACCTGCGTTTGCGCCTTCGGCATATCGTTTCGCGTAATCGCGCGCCCTGCCAGATAGGCGCGCTGCCGGATCGCGCCGAGGGGTTGGTTCAACTCATGCGCCAGTCCGGCGGACATCGTGCCAAGAGCCGCCATTTTGCCTGCCTGTACCAGCTCGTCCTGAGTGCGGCGCAGCTCAACTATTGCCCTGTCTCGCGCCGATACGGCGTCAGCGAAAGAGGCGACGGCTTCGGCAAGCTCGGCGATTTCCTGTCCGTTTCGCGACACATTTGGAATCTGCGCCTCCCGCCCGGCTGAAATGTCCCTCATGGCCCTTGTAAGTGACCTGAGCGGCTGGATGATTGAAGGCCGGATATAGAGAAACAGGATGGAAAAACCGCCCAAGGCCGCGAGCGACGTAAGAACGATCAAATTGCGGCTCGAATTGGCAATAGTCGATCCAAACGCTTCGCTCTTCATTTTCAGCGCAGTTGTCTGGCGAACCGTGACTTGCTCAAGTTCTTTCTGGACCAAACCCAGCTGTGACATCAGGTTCGATAATGACACGTCTAACGCATTTCGTTCTGAAAGCCAGGCTTTCCGGTTCTCGATCAACCCGCCCTCAGCCATCAAAAGCCCTTCCAGTTGCTCGAAAGCAAAAAGCAGGGAATTATTCCCAATCGTATCTTCTAACCCTTCCGTCGTTTCCGAAACGCGTGACAGAGTGTCGGAAACCAAAGCTTCGAATTGCGCCAACTGTGCCCCATCATTGCTTGCCGCCGCCTGAACGCCCAAAGTGGCGGCAGCAGACGCATCGGATTCAAGTGCCGCAAACAGGTTCATTAGACTCTGTTCCCGGCGAAGCTGCAGAGCAATGTCCGCGCGTTTTTCCTGAGCCTCTTCAGTCACAATCCGCTGTGAAAGTGTAGTGGCATTGAACGCGAAGTCTGCCACTAGGGCTGAAGCCTCATCTTCAATATCGATGTACAACCAACGAAGCGCGTCGGCTTGCCGCGCGATCTCTTTATCGATCTGCGCTGAGGTGTTTAGACGCAAGACGACCGCGTCAAAATTGGCCTCCAAAAACGACAATAGCTGTGGCTCGAGGTCACGAGAAATGTTCGAGTCGAAGAAGATTTGTGTCTGCGCCACGGTATTGCGTAACTCTTCTTCGACCGCGTCCAGATCGGCCTCGTTTACCCTCAGTAAACGATTGCTGAGCAGCCCAAGATCAGCTGTTTTTGCGGATAACCGCGCGGTATCTATGACCCGCGGAACGTCGTCGCGGATGACATCATTGACGACTTCGCGTGCTGTGCTCAACAAAAAAAGCGCCAGTGCGACTACGCCCCACGTCATTAGGATGGCTGTCACGATCATCAAGAACAGCCGTGTCCATATCTTGGTGCGAAAGATATCCTGCAACAACGGCATTAGTTCGCAAGGCTTTCAAGCTCAAGAAGCCGTTTGTGTGCACGCTGCAGGAAAGATGCATTTGCACTTCGCCAGCCTTCTAGCACACGCCTTTGGGCTTGGCTCATGCCTGTCAAATGCGTGGTGCGAAGCCCGTCGCCAGCGTTAGGCGTTGCGATCAAAGGTGGCTCAACGGTGACCGCGCTAGTCAAGTCGGCGCGTATCGAAGCCAATGCCGCTGGATCAACTTGACCTTCAAGCGCTCGGACCCTGGCCCAAAGCGACTTCCGTTCAGCAAGGCTTTCAGTGATCATAATATCAAATAAAGTATTCACCGCCCAGTACCGACGCGCGGAAACACTGGAATCGTAACTGATCCACTCTAGCCTCAACGCGTCTTGCACCCTGTCCGGCAACGCCGGGGCCTCTTTCCGAGCGTCGGAAACAATCGGAATACGGGCAATTTCTGGTCGGAGGAGAAGCCGCTGCCCTTCAGGCGACAGGACCATATTGACGAAGTCGCAAGCGGCTTCAGGCGACTTTCCATTAGCCAGAATGCCGATGCGCGCCGCCGTGAGCATCACTGGCCGTCCATACCGAAACTCCAGCACGTCGGACTTGGATTGCGCTAGGAAATCGAGTGTGAGCCCTATCTCGAACCGCCTCTGAGCCACACCGTCGGGCACTCCAAAACTGCGGGCGGTCAGGGTCGACAGATTGCTTGCAAGAGATAAAATGTAGCTCCATCCTTCGTCCCAGCCTCTTATTTGTAACAGATGCTCGATCATGATATGTGTCGAACCCGAACGGGCTGGGCGTGCCATGGCAATTTTGCCCTGATACGGCGCGCGCAACAGATCGTTCCACTCGCCCGGCATGAACAGCTCACTGTCTGTTCGGCGTGTCCAGCCCACTGACGACAAGGCAAAGGGTTCGACACTGGTCGGTCCATCGCCGCAGACCCGTTCGGGGGCAAATGCACCCTTTTGCGCCAAAAGCTCAAATGCTTCGGGTGATGACACCATGAAAATATCGAACCGACGCTCATTGCCACGTGCGATCTCATCGATTGCCGCAACTGTGTTTTTGTGAAGCACTCGAATTTGAGACGCGGGCCGTACTTTCGCCCAGAGTTCTGCATAGGCCTCAGTCATTCTGGACGGAAATGACGTTATGACTGCCAGCGCCTTTGCTGACGCAGGCGCTGGTAACAAGAACAAGCAAAGAATTACGATTGCACGCATTGGCCTTTCCTACAACTTTGGCATTCGATTATCTAAGGTTTCTCCCTACACTGGGCAATGGGTCAAAATTGACCCCTTGTCCAGTAATGAGAGTCTTCACCAGGCTAAACCGATTATGCTATTGCGGTGACCAATCAGATGTCGCAGGTCCGCTTTCAACTATTTGTTGACACTGCTTTCATAGCATCAGAACTCCGCTCCGTCCGCGTAGTAGCCGTTAGATGATCACGCAGCGAGTGGCAGCTTGGAGCCCATTTTGACAAATGCTGCAACAGGAACCAGGGTCGGCAATGAGCCCAAAGAAACCGATACTGCAAAGCGTCGACTGAAGGAATAAGCAGGAAGCTAAATCCTTTTCTCGAAAGGGCAGAACAAAGTGATTG
>JABJAS010000106.1 GCA_018666055.1 Halieaceae bacterium
AGTACCCTCTTCGCACAACTCACACTGCGCCGCAATCGCTAAGACCGTATCGACCATGGTTTGTTCCGCGTCTTGCGCCATCCCGGCGGGTCGTTGCCGCCAGTGATCAATCGAGGCGCGCAGATCAACATAATGTCGGTATAGATCCGAATGCGTTACAGGTGGCGTGAGGTAACTGACGAGTGTCGATGCCGCACGTCGCTTGGCAATCAATCCCTCGGAGGGGTTATTCGCAGCGTATAAATAAACATTTGGTAGGTCAGCAATCAGCCGATCAGGCCAGCAAGAACTTGATAAGCCCACCTGCTTTCCTGGCATGAACTCTAACGAACCGTGGGTGCCAAAGTGCAATACGGCGTCAGCACCGTAGCCCTCTCGAATCCAGCGATAGAACGCTGAGAACGCATGTGTCGGCGCCAAGCCACCCTCGAAAAGCAACCGCATAGGATCACCTTCGTAACCGATGGACGGTTGAATACCGACCAACACATTGCCAAATGATTCACCCAAAATAAACAGATGCTGCCCATCAGTCAGCTCTTTACCTGGCGCCGGACCCCATTGCGCTTCGATTTCGTCGAGCCATGGCTCAGACCGCACATGATCATCGACCGGTATGCGGTGATGCACATTCGCTTCGGCGCCGAACTGCTTTGCGTTACCCGATAACACGGCGTCGCGCAGTGCTTCATGCGACTCGGGTAAGTCGACGTGGTAGCCGTCTTCGCGCATGCCGCGCAGGGTATTAAATAGCGATTCAAAAACGCTCAAGTGTGCCGCAGTGCCCGTTGCGCCGCTGTTCGGCGGAAAATTAAACAACACAATTGCCACTTTACGTTCTGCTTTTGACGACCGCCGCAACGACACCAATCGCTCAACTCGGTCAGCCAATCTGACGACACGCTCTGGATGCGGCTGCATATCAGATTGTCCATTAGTCGCCACATCGGACCGGCCACCGAAGACCATGGCACCGGTCGCGCCATCCAGTTCTGGAATCGCAACCATCATCGTTGCCTCAACCGGCATCAACCCAGTCGTTGACGCTTCCCAGTCCTGTAGGCTCTGAAATTCCAATCCCTGAACGGCCAAATAAGGGACGTCTAGCTTCTCAAGCAGCTCTTGCGCGGCATCCGTATCGTTGTACGCAGGCCCCCCAACTAGCGAGAAACCGGTCAGCGAGACCACTGCATCGACAATCGGCTTCCCCCGATCCATGAAAAAAGCATCCACTGCAGGTCGCGCATCAAGACCTGAAGCAAACGCCGGGATCACGCGCAATCCGCGCCCTTCCAATGACTCGATCACCGCGTCGTAATGGCCGCTATTCCCAGACAGGGCATAAGAGCGCATCAATAACAAACCCACCGTCCCGGTTTTTTTCTGTTTTGACACCCGCGGCAACTGAGCAGGATCATCGGTGATTCGATTCGGCAAGCTCTTGTGGTAGACGCCCGTTTCGGGATACTCCACAGGCGGCTCGTAAGTCAGACTCTCTTTGAGCGAGGCGTGGGCACCTTCTGCATAACGTGAAATCAAAAACGCCATCATGCGGGCCAGATTGACTTCTGATCCTGCCAGCCAATATTGCAAGGTTAAAAAATACGCGCGCACGTCTTGTGCGGTGCCCGGTATGAACCGTAACAGGCGCGGTAAGCGACGGAGCATCGTCATTTGTTGCGCGCCTGCTGGTCGCTTTGACTTATCACCGCCACCCCGCATCCGCTTCAGCAGCGCCATGGCGCCCGTGGCTTCGGTATCCATGCGGAACCGGCCCATGCGTGTAAAACGCATAATTTCGGGAGCCGACATGCAGCAAATCATCGCGTCACAGTGATCACTGCGGTCGCTGAGCGCTTCGCGAACCGCCTCAATATGCGGCTCCATAAACAGCATGGTGACAATGATGATGTCACCTTCGGCTATTGCCGATAGGGTTGTCTCAAGTGACGCCGGATCGCGGTCCCACTCGGTTGCGGCATGCGACGAGACCGATAGAGCAGGCACCTGCTTTGACAACGCCTTAGCCGCCCGAGTCCACGCCCCACTGACATGGTTATCAAGCGTGACCAGCACAACCCGCAGCGGGTTGGCACTGTCAGCGGCTGTAGTGTGCTTTCGCTTCATAAAGCGTCTCGACATCGATCACGGACAAACCATTCTCAATAGCAAAGTGCTCGGTATTTCGGCGCGCTTTGCCTCGCACAAAAAAGGGAATCTTGCGCAGTTCCTTCTCGGCCGAAACCGCCCAAGCAATGGCGCCTGGCTCTTCCGTTTCGGAAGATTCTGCGGTCGGGCTCGCGGTATCCGGCTGGTGAGCACCACCACCCTCGCCTCCGAGGTGAGAGGGCGCGGCGGTATCATTAAATTCAAAGTCATCTCGGAACATCGTCAATAGATGCTCCTCTAGCCCCATAATGAGGGGGTGGACCCAAGTATCGAAAATGACATTGCATCCTTCAAACCCCATTTGCGGGGAGTATCGGGCGGGGTAATCTTGTACGTGAGCCGGCGTTGAAATCACAGCGCACGGTACACCTAAGCGCTTGGCAATATGGCGCTCCATTTGAGTACCCAATACCAATTCAGGCTGCAGCGCTTCCACGGCTCGCTCTACAGCGAGGTAGTCGTCTGTGATCAGTGCTTCTAGACCATACTCCGTGGCCAACGCCCGCACGTCTCGAGCCCGCTCACGACTATAGGTACCCAAGCCAACGACCTCGAAACCCATTTCGTCACGCGCAATACGCGCCGCTGCGATAGCGTGAGTCCCATCGGCAAAAATGAAAACGCGCTTATTCGTCAAGTAAGTGGAGTCAACCGATCGGCTATACCACGGTAGGCGACTACCACCCACTGACTCGACGTCGATGTCTAAGCCGAGCGTCTCAGACACTTCGGCGATAAAGTCACGCGTGGCGCCCCAGCCCATGGGCACCGTTGAAATAATGGGCTGCTGAAATTGACGTTTTAACCAATCACAGGTGAGATCACCGATCTCGGGGGCCAGGTTCACATTGGCATCGGCATCAGGAATCCGCAGTAAGTCTCGCGGTGTCGCATTCAGCGGCGCCACCACATTCACGCGAACCCCCATCTGCTCTAATAACTTTTGTATCTCCACCACATCGTCTCGGCATCGGAAACCCAGCTTGGTGGGACCGATGAGATTCACTGAGGGCGGCTGGTCCGCTCCGCGGGGTGCCTTTGTCTCACCGGGCTTTAAGGCTCTAGCCGCCAATAAGCCGCGCACCAACTGGTAAAACGTCTCGCTCGCGCCCCAGTTTTCTTTGTGAGTGTAGGCCGCCATTTCGATCGGAATCACCGGCGCCGACAGGTTGGCACCTTTCGCCAGCGCGCCCGGTTGATCTTGCAGCAGCTCACCAGTGCACGACTCTGCCACCAACAACACCTGAGGGTTATAACGTTCGCAAACACCCTCCAGCGTATTGATCACCATCTCAGCAGTTGAGCTACCGAGGTCCCGTGCCTGAAAGGTCGTCCACGTCACAGGTGGCCTGCGATTTTCTCGTTCAATCATAGTGAACAGCAGATCCGCATAGGTATCGCCTTGGGGCGCATGAAGTACCAGATGCACATCGTGCATTGACGCCGCGATCCGAATCGCACCAACATGCGGAGGTCCTTCATAGGTCCACAGCGCTAACTCCATGATCCCACCTCAAGCTGTCGTTCGCGCACGAGCGGGCGCGAGAACAATCCCGCGAGATCAGCGACCTGATCAAATCCCTGTATTGGCGTAAAAACCAGCTCAATCGACCACTTCGTTCGCAGCCCCTCGGCTTCTAATGGATTCGCGATGCCCATCCCGCAGACCGTGAGATCAGGGCGATTCGCCCTCACCCTCGCCAACGCCGAATCGAGATCAGCCCCTTCAACCAAACGCACATCTTCTGCTAAACGCGCTAGCTCTTCGGCCATCAGTGATTGATCGATAAAAGGCGTAGCCACCTCAACAAGCGACATGCCACATTCTTCACTTAAAAATCTTGCCAGAGGGATTTCGAGCTGTGAATCCGGCAGAAACTGTAAACTTTTACCCTCAAGCGACGTACGGACTCGGCTCAGCGCTTTTTGGGCTCGCGCGATGGGAATCGCCAGAGCCTCTTGCACCGTTTCGGTCGAGCAGCCCCACTCTGCGGCAGCGGCTTGGAACCAAGCGAGCGTGCCTTGAATACCCAATGGATAAAGCGCACTGATTAATTTGGCACCTCGTTTGCGTAAAGCGCCCACCGTGTCACTAAGGTAAGGCTGCGCTAATAATATCCGAGTGCCGGGCCCTACGGCGGGCAAATCATCGGCGCGCGCCGCCGGGAAAAAATCCACCTCAGTGATACCCAGCTGAGCAAAATGTCGTCGAAATTGCTCCTCGACGATATCAGCCAACGTCCCCACAACCATCAATCTAAGGCTACTGTCCTGCGCGGTTGGCAGGTCTGGAACCATACTGGCGAGACACTGATCTTCACCCTGTGTAAACGTTGTTTCAATGCCGGAGCCACTGAATGCTGAAATTCTCAAGCGATTGTCATGCACGCCTTGTAATCTCGCCGCAGCATTGGCGAGATCAAGTTTGATCACCTCTGACGGACAGGAGCCCACTAAGAACAGGCGTCTTACATCAGGCCGCCGTGCGAGTAACTCTGACACGACACGATCAAGCTCCTCATTGCAATCAGCCATTCCCGCTAGATCTCGCTCACCGAGTATTGCGGTGGCAAAACGTGGCTCAGCAAAGATCATGACACCTGCCGCAGACTGCAGTAAGTGTGCGCAGGTCCTTGAACCCACCACCAGAAAAAAGGCGTCTTGAATTCTACGATGGAGCCAGATGATCGATGTCAGACCACAAAAAACAGCTCGCTCGCCGCGCTCTGTGATCACCGCAGGGGTACCGGTTGATTCTGCGCGGGCAATCACCTCAGTCACGTATCGAGTACTCCCCGAGCCCCTAGCAAGGTCGACGCATCGTCCTCGCTGTCAGCACTCATCTTTTTCGCGGCTTGAAACTTTAATAGGAACTGCAAGGCGTTTACGGCGTAACTGGCATAGGCCGCCAATGCCACCCACATTTGCTCAACTGGGGTTCCCCATCCCGCCAACCACATCACGACATAAGCCGTATGCAGGGACATGACCACCATGCTGACAACGTCTTCCCAGAAAAAAGCAGGGGCAAAAAGATAGCGACCGAAGACGACTTTTTCCCAGATAGCGCCGGTAATCATGATGGCGTAGAGCAAGGACGTCTTTACCACCACTGACATCGTGGCGGCGGCTAGGCCTGCGCCATTGAGCAAGTAGTTCACTACCAAGCAAAGACTAATCGCAAAAGCGAGAAACTGGATCGGCGCTAGAATGCCTTGCACCAGCGTCCACTTCGTCGCATCTCGGCGAGCACGCTCCGCCGAGGTATATAGCGGCTGCCCCTGTCGGCCTTCGGCCGGCTCACTCGCGCTCATACAAACCTCCAACCGCAGCAGACGCCACGGCGATATTATGAGATTCAGAGTAGAGACAGCTCGGCGTAGTGTCAAACATTTTTTACATGTATCAATTTAATCGTTTTTGACACTTGTCGATCGGTTTTCAAGGTAGCAATACTGCTTAAAGGTCTTTTTATCGGGGATTTAGTGTGCGAGACTCCGTTTCTAGAGCGCGATGGTGTCAAAATATTGAGACACTCATTATTGAGACACTACCGCGGCAGGCCAAAAACTTGGAGGCCAAAAACTTGTCAATCTCCACACAAGCAGGCACGGAAGCATTGCTGGCGAGCCTCGCGGACTTGCAAATCACCCTAAACGACTCATTTCGGATCGCCGACGTCGCTTCAGACTCAGGGCCAATGCGGCAATTACCCCGCGACGCCATGATTGGCCGTCCCTGGCTGGAGCTGGTTCGCGAATCGGACACCGACATAGCACAAGCCGCACTGACTGCGGCAGTGTCAGACCCAGGAACTGCGCATCGGGTTGATGTTGCCATCGTATTGGGACCTGAAGCTGAGCCGCTGCCCACTATTTGCTGGCTATGCGCGAACGACACCGACCAAACGATCCGATTGGCTTGCGTTGATTTGCGGAGCGAAACCAATTTACGGCAGCAACTCGTCAACGCTCAGCGCACGCTGGAACAAGACTATTGGAGCAACCGTCGACTGGAGGCCCGTTACCGGCGCATGCTGGAAATGGTGGCCGAAGGCTTTCTCGTAGTAGACGATCTGTCAGGTCGAGTGCTCGAAGCCAACAGTGTCGCAAGCAGCCTATTAGCGCTGGAAGACGGCGCCCTTGTCGGGCGCGTTTTCCCTGTCGGTCTTGATGATAAAGGTGCCCGCGCGCTGAACGAGTTACAAAGAGAAGCACGCAGCACGACGGGCGTCGTCCCGGGAGAAATCACGACATCAAGCGGCGACACACTGAAAACGGGCGTGACTTGCC
>JABJAS010000107.1 GCA_018666055.1 Halieaceae bacterium
AAAAGAAAGCCGTCGCTAAAAAAGCGCCCGCCAAAAAAGCACCTGCTAAAAAGAAAGCCGTCGCTAAAAAAGCGCCCGCCAAAAAAGCACCTGCTAAAAAGAAAGCCGTCGCTAAAAAAGCGCCCGCCAAAAAAGCACCTGCTGAAAAGAAGGCCGTCGCTAAAAAGGCACCTGCCAAGAAATCCAGCACCCGGGGATCAAGTCCAAAAGTAGCAAGAGCCGTGGGCGCACTTCAAAGGTTCGACGATTTTAAGCCGTATAAACCAAGTCGTAGCGAGAGCTACATGAATGATGAGCAAATCGAGCATTTTCGAGGCCTATTGCTTCAATGGCGGGGGGAACTCGTGGACGAAGTGTCGCGGACCGTGACACACATGAAGGATGAGGCGTCCAACTTTCCTGATCCGGCTGACAGGGCCACCCAAGAAGAAGAATTCAGCCTTGAGCTCAGGACTCGCGATCGCGAGCGAAAGTTAATAAAGAAAATCGACACCACCTTAGAGAATTTACAAAACGACGACTATGGCTACTGCGATGCGTGTGGCGTTGAGATTGGCGTTCAGCGACTAGAGGTTCGGCCCACCGCCACCCTCTGCATAGACTGCAAAACGCTAGCCGAAATTAAGGAGCGTCAGGAATTGGGTTGACCCCTCGTTTGCCCGACGCCACCCCTCCGCGGTATCGGGGCCGCTTTGCCCCCTCACCCACAGGACCCCTGCATATGGGGTCGCTTTACACTGCGCTAGCCAGTTTTCTAGACGCTCGACACCGTCTCGGTACTTGGCAACTCCGGATCGACGATATTGACCCACCGCGCGCGGTAGCTGGGAGCGTTGAACGCATTCTCACGGGTCTGAAGGCACATGGACTGCTCTGGGACGACGAGGTCATTTATCAATCCCAATCCACTGACGCCTTCGAGCACGCATTAACACAGCTTGGGCAGTCTGGGCGTCTTTTCCGCTGTCGCTGTACACGTGCCGATCTCAAAACAACCGGGTCCTGCGGCCAAGCGTGCGTCAATCAACAGCATGCCGACGATGTCCCTCATAGTCTGAGGGTATCAGTTGATCGATCACTGCTTACTGATTCTGAGGACCGCTTCCTCGGACCGCAAGGTATCACCGCCGAAGCGCTCCCGCAGGATTTCATTGTCAGGCGCCGTGATGGCCTGTTCGCTTACCAACTTGCAGCCGCGGTCGATGATGCACAACCGAACTTCACTCACATCGTGCGCGGGAGAGACCTGCTCGACTCTACGCATCGTCAACGCTATCTCCACTCCGTTTTGGGACTCACATCGCCGCAGTACGCTCATGTCGGGCTGCTGTGTGGCGCTGACGGTAACAAACTGAGCAAGCAAAATGGCGCGCCCGAGGTCATCCTGGGCCAAGCCGCGGATAATCTCCGCCAGTGCCTGATTCAGCTTCGCCAAACACCACCGCCGGCATCCGCACGCAACCCTGACGCCATTCTGGAGCACGCTATCAGCAACTGGGCCCCGCCACTGCATCGCACCCAATACCCGTAAGTGTTACTTTTTCACTCGAAAGGTGATGACTGACCGGTAACATAGGGCGACCGGTCACGACCTGAGTCCGTCTATGCAAATTCGCTTATTAGAAGATGATCCAGCGCTGCGAAAGGTGTTTGTGGCAGCTCTTTCGGACTGCAACGTCGCCGTGATGCCTGAGCACGTCTCAGGGTCAGAGGAGCGTCCTCAGTGGCGATCAGACTGTGACCTGGTCATGCTGGGTCAGCATGACGAAGCGGATCATTTGACCTCGCTGACGCGGGCGCTGTGGCCTACACCAGTGGTCATCTTGCTCAGCGCGCCCTCTACTGCCAGCGTCGTCGAAGCTATGCGAGCAGGTGCCACAAATGTATTGGATCGCTCCCTGGATGCCCACCTCATCGCCCAGTCGATCCGAGCAAGCTTTGAAGCACAGCAGATCCGGCTAGGCGCGAGCACAACGCAACACTATTTTCACCCCGAGAACTGTCGCGCTATGCACGATCTTCAGGCATCGATTCATCGGATTGGCAAAACGGACTCTACCGCCTTAATTGTGGGGGAAACGGGCACGGGAAAAGAACTAGTCGCCCTGCAACTCCACGCCGCCAGTGCGCGGCACGATCAAAACATGGTTACGGTCAACTGCGCCGCCATCCCCGAAACACTGATTGAATCCGAGCTATTTGGCTATGAAAAAGGCGCCTTCACGGGCGCGACAAGCAATCGGATGGGCTTAATCGAAGCTGCGCATAACAGCACTTTATTTCTCGATGAGATTGGCGAGTTGCCGCTGGCCGCACAAGCCAGACTGCTGAGGTTTATTCAGGAAGGTGAAATTCGCCGCATTGGTGCCATCAAAAGCACAAAGGTGAATATTCGACTCATTTGCGCGACCCATCGCCGCTTAGATGAGCTAGCGCAAAGCAATGCATTTCGCCAAGATCTCTACTATCGGATCAATGTCTTGCGGCTAGACATTCCCCCGCTGCGGGAGCGGGGGCCCGATATCGCCGCTATGGCAAATTGGTTCGCCACGCAGCTAGCAGATAAGCTGGACATGCCGCCTCGCGCATTTTCCAAAAACAGTCTGGAACAGATTGCTCATCACCCCTGGCCCGGTAACGTTAGAGAACTACAAAATGCGGTAGAACGCGCTTTGGTAATGTGTGACGACTCGCTTTTAGCGCTTGATTTACCCGTTGGCCTTGACCAGCCTGAGAGCACAATCACACCTGATCGCGGACCCGAAAAGAGGATCGACGATTCGGCCGACGAGTTGTCTTTAGAGGATTACTTTCAGCGGTTTGTGCTGCAGCATCAAGACGCTATGAACGAGACCGAACTCGCGCAAAAGCTAGGCATCAGCCGCAAATCCTTGTGGGAGCGCAGGCAACGTTTCGGCATGCCCCGCACTAAACCAAAGGCAGGAGACTCAGTTTGATCTGGCTGAACGCAGTTTTGTAACACCCCGGTGCAATTCCGTAACACTTTTTGTGAGGCTTTGCGCGCGCGAATGTTTAAAAAAAATTATCCCTATGTTTCTTATGGGTTTTTCCATGCTGGCATAGTATCTGCTTCTTATTATGCAGAGCCTAAATAACAATAACTGGCCCAATAATAAAAACGATGTCATAACGGACCTGGGTGGGGAAGGAGACTTCCCCATGTTTCGTTATGGAACCCGCCAATATCTCTAGACCTGTCTGGCTATGCCTGGCCCCAAGGTCATCCAAAGCCCTCTGGATAGCGAGACACTCTCACATCGGCTACCATGGCGTCCGACTTGGCAACGCCTTAACCGGTATCATCGCTTCGTAAGCCCTCATCACGGCAGTCCATGCTTTCTGCCGACTGATAGGATGATGAACAGAGTGACCAAACTTTGACCCAACAGACACAAGCCGCACCGTTCAACGGCTCTGACTTCTCGCATGGCGCCACAAAGGTCGTGCGGGGACTTCAAGATGCAGGATTTACCGCCTATGTTGTGGGCGGTGCTGTCCGCGATTTGCTGTTAGGGCAGCGCCCTAAGGACTTTGACGTCGCCACCAACGCAACGCCAGAGCAAATCAGACAGTGTTTTCGTAACGCCCGCATCATCGGCCGCCGCTTTCAAATCGTCCACGTCCGCTCAGGCGGCGAAATTATTGAAGTCACTACCTTCCGGGGCAATCATGCCGCCGCACAGGCAGGGCAGCACTCAAAGGCAAGCGAATCAGGTCGGTTATTGCGCGATAACGTTTACGGAACGCTCGAGGAAGACGCACTGCGCCGAGATCTCACCATTAACGCGCTCTACTACGACACCTCATCCAACACACTCATTGATCAACTCAATGGCGCCGCAGATATTGCAGCGCGGATGATTCGGGTGATTGGGGTGCCAGAAGAGCGGTACCGAGAAGATCCAGTAAGAATGCTGAGGGTATTGCGTTTCAGTGCTCGCTTACAGTTTGACTTAGCAGCCGATACCGAGACGGCTATCGCGAGTACTCGGTTACTGCTTCGCGATATTCCCTCGGCACGATTATTTGACGAGTGGCTCAAGCTGTTCATGAATGGATTTTCTGCTCCCACGTTTACCTTACTGAAGTACCACGACCTGATTACGCTGCTGATGGGTGATGACATTACCGAGGCTTTGCATGAGGAGCAGTCAGCAAGTTTGCAGATGCGCGCCATGTGTAACACCGATCAGCGGGTCGCTGACCGGCGACCCGTTACTCCAGCGTTTCTGCTCGCTGCACTCTATTGGCCCGCGGTCGAGCAACTGGCATTGAGACTGGAAGAAGGGGGAGAGCCCACCACTCAAGCGATACATAGCGCGGGCCAGCAAGTGGTCCATAGCGCTTGCCAGCATCTCACCATTCCGAAGCGATTCTCATTGGCAATGCGCGATATTTGGGACTTACAGCCCCGCCTCGAGCGCATGCAACCCAAAAAGATCACCGACCTCCTCGCTAGGCGGTGGTTCAGGGCCGCATTTGACCTGCGCTTACTGCGAGAGGAGGCTGGCAACTTAGGGAGCCAGTGCAGTGACTTTTGGACCGCGCAACAAAAAGAACACCCTGACTTGGTCGGCAGTGCCAGACCACGTCGAGACGATCAGCCTAAACGACGACGCAGACCGCGAGGTAACGTACGCGCCCCATGAATCACGTTTTTATTGGCCTGGGGTCCAATATCGATGATCCCTTGGACCGATTGTCGGAGGCATACCGACACCTCACAGCGAATGCCGATTTGTCTGTGATCGGCCTTTCCAAGGTTTACGTCTCGTCCCCCCAAGGCCCTCAAGATCAGCCCGATTTCTACAACGCAGTTGCGGGCTTCACGACCTCGTTATCACCCCACGAGTTGCTCATCACACTGCTCACTATCGAGACCGCGATGGGCCGACAGCGACTCAGGCACTGGGGCGAACGATGCATAGATCTCGATTTGCTCCTTCACGGAAACGAGGTGATCGCGACTGATGCACTCATCGTGCCCCACCCTCGCGCTCATGAGCGGCGCTTTGTGCTAGATCCACTGAGTGAACTGCTCGGCAACGATTATGTGATGCCCGGCCAGCCCTCCCTCGGGACGCTGCTGTCTCGATGCACGCAACAGACGATTAGCGTATTGTGTGAGTTCCCCCAGTGACAATCGTTACAGGAGGCGCTTCTTTGCTAGAACGACCACCCTCATCGGGCTTATCGCTTCGCGGGCGCACTGTGCCAGCCTTCATTGCGATTGAAGGTCCCATCGGCGTCGGAAAAACAACGCTCGCTCGCAAAATTGCGGAAACCTTTGAATACGATTTGCTGCTGGAAGAAGCAGAGATGAATCCCTTCCTCAAGCGGTTTTACCAAAATCGAGAACAAACTGCGCTGGCAACACAGCTCTTCTTTCTTTTTCAGCGGGTACAGAAGATTACCGATATAAAACAACGTGATATGTTTGAGCGCACGCGCGTCACCGACTTTATTCTTGAGAAAGACCCGCTATTTGCCCGCGTCAACTTAGAACCCGCCGAATATGCGCTGTATGACAAGGTTTATGAGAAAATGCACGTCGAGGCACCCACCCCCGATTTGGTGATCTACTTGCAAGCGAATCCGGAGCGTTTACTGGAGCGCATCGGTAAGCGTGGCATCGATGCCGAGCAGTCGATCACCCGGTCGTACCTAGAACAACTCAATGAGGTGTACAGTGAGTTCTTTCTCTACTACGATGCGGCGCCTCTGCTGATTGTTAATGCCAACGATATTGACCTAGCAGCGAGTGACCGGGATTATGAGCAACTCGTTGACTATATGCTGAACATTAAGAAGGGACGCCATTATTTTAACCCGACTTTTTTTAGCTGAATTCCGACTCTTTATGAGCGGCCTGGAGTCAGCCCAATGACAAAACGAATCACCATCAGCACACTAGACGCGATGAAGGCGTCCGGTGACAAATTTGTGATGATTACCGCTTACGACGCTACGTTTGCGCGGCTGGCCAGTGAAGCAGGCGCAGAGACAATATTGGTGGGCGATTCCCTCGGCATGGTGTTGCAGGGCCATGAGACGACCATTCCCGTGTCACTCGACGCAATGGTGTATCACACAGAGTGTGTCGCGCGCGCGAAACCCCGGTCCCTCATTGTGGCCGACCTGCCGTTCATGAGCTTTTCCAATCCTGATGATGCCCTGCATGCCAGCACGCAGTTGATGCAAGCGGGCGCTCAAATGGTGAAGTTAGAGGGCGGAACCTGGCTCAGTGATAGCATTAATCGGCTGGTCGAGCGGGGCGTTCCCGTTTGCGCGCACCTTGGATTAACGCCTCAATCGGTCAATGTATTTGGTGGATATCGCGTTCAAGGTCGCACCCCGAAAGCCGCCAAGTCTATCCTTGCCGATGCGGTCGAAATTCAAGACGCCGGTGCCAGCCTGCTGGTCTTGGAGTGTATCCCCGCGGAACTCGCCGGAGACATTGCCTCAAAACTGGATATCCCAGTCATTGGCATCGGTGCCGGCGGAGGCACTGATGCGCAAGTACTCGTTTTACACGACATGCTCGGCATGACGGAAAGCGCGCCAAAATTTGTGCAAAACTTCATGAAGGGTGCCGACTCGATACAAGATGCGCTTGCTAACTTTGTGCGCGCGGTGAAGTCGGGGGAGTACCCTCAAGAAGAGCACACTTACTCCTAAGGATCGGCATGATCGTCGCCTCCGATAATAAGGCCCTTCGAGACCATCTCGACGCAGTCCGAGTGCAATCGCGAATCGCTTTTGTCCCCACCATGGGCAATCTCCATCACGGGCATCTCTCCTTGGTGCATCAAGCCAAAAAAGCCGCCGACATTGTTGTCGTCTCAATTTTTGTCAACCCGATGCAATTTGGCAAAGAGGAAGACTTAGCCACCTACCCACGCACCATGGATGCCGATGTAACGGCACTCGAAGCGGCGGGCGTTGACGTGGTTTTTACGCCCAGCATTGCTGATATCTATCCGCAAGGAGATGAAGCACACACCGCCATCCGTGTGCCGCTTTTGAGCGAGCCGCTCTGCGGTGCACAGCGTCCCGGACACTTCGACGGTGTCTGCACCGTCGTGTATAAACTATTCCGATTAGTGCAACCCGATGTTGCCGTCTTTGGTGAGAAAGACCTGCAGCAGCTGCTGATAATCCAAAAAATGGTGGAGGACCTGAGTCTCGATATCGATATTCTGCAGGGACTCACCTCTCGCGCCGGCGATGGATTAGCCTTGAGCTCTCGCAATCAGTATCTGTCTGACGCAGAGCGCCAAATAGCACCCCGCCTATGGCAAACGCTCCAAGACTGCGCTCAAACGCTTCGCGGTGCTCCTAACGTCAGTGCTGAAAACACGCTGGCACAGGCATCACAGGATCTGGCTGCGGCAGGGTTCACCGTTCATTACTTAGAACTCAGAGAACTACATACGCTCACTACGACGACAGACTTGTCTCGTGACTGCGCACTCTTCGTGGCCGCCACGTTAGGCGCAACGCGACTGATCGATAACATTCAGATCCGCGCGACAGGATCACCCATACCCTAAGGCAGGCAGCGCTTTAGGACACAGGAACCCGGACATGCTCGACCAAACGCCTTACTTCGTCCGGAGGCGCCGGCGTAAAGCGGGTCACGATCAGCGTGACGGCAAAATTGACCATCGCACCAACAACACCAAAAGCATTGGGTTCAATTCCAAAAAACCAATTAGGAGAGAGGTTGCCGAGAAAGCTCGTGCCCGGAATAAACATAATGCCCTTGTGCTGAAAAACGTAGATCAGGGTGACACTGATACCCGACAGCATTCCCAGTATCGCGCCCTCTCGCGTGACACGCTGCGAAAATATCCCCAGAAAAAGCGCTGGAAATAACGAGGCGGCCGCCAGCCCAAAAGCCAGCGCCACCGTGCCAGCGGCAAACCCCGGCGGATTCAAGCCCAAATAGCCTGCCCCCAATACCGCCAGTGACATGGCAATCCGAGAAGCCATCAGCTCCTGCCGTTCGGTAATCTGGGGCATCAAGGTGCGCTTGAGCAGATCGTGAGAGATGGCAGACGAGATCGCTAATAGCAACCCTGCCGCAGTCGACAACGCCGCTGCCAGACCGCCTGCCGCCACCAAAGCGATCACCCAATTAGGCAGGTTAGCAATCTCAGGATTCGCTAAAACAAGAATGTCGTTATCCAGCTTCACCAGCTCATTGCGATGCGGATCGGCATGATACTGAATCCGCCCATCCCCATTTTTATCATCAATCTCTAATAAGCCCGTGCGCTCCCAGTTTTTAAACCAAGTTGGGCGCTCTTCAATCAGCAATGCCTGTCCCGCCTCGGGCTCGAGTATTTGAATGATATTCAGTCTGGCCATCGCCGCAACAGCCGGTGCCGTCGTATACAGAATCGCGATAAATACCAGTGCCCAGCCGGCA
>JABJAS010000108.1 GCA_018666055.1 Halieaceae bacterium
ATGATGCACTACTCCGACGCACTCGGTGTGAACTGTACTCATTGTCACAACAGTCGTGCTTTCGGCTCTTGGGAAGAGAGCAACTCAGAGCGCGTCAAGGCGTGGCATGGGCAGCAGATGGTCAAAGAAATGAATAACGCCTACATCAATCCGACTAACGACTGGTTGCCGGAGCATCGGCAAGGTCCCTTAGGTGATGCACAAAAAGTGAACTGTGCAACCTGTCATCAAGGGGCTTATCAGCCGCTACTCGGTGCCAATATGTTGGCCGATTATCCAAACCTAGGTGCACTGGCTCCCGCTCCTGAAGCAATGGAAGAGGCGCCACCCATGGAGATGGAGACGTCGAGTCTTGAGCAAGGCGCTGGGGCAGGCGAGGCACACTGAATACAGTGGGGTAGCGTGGCTACCTCACGTCCGCAGCGCTGAGCTGCGGCAGAGATCTTAATTAGGCCAATTTGGTTTAGTTGGGAAGGCGTAAACCGACGCTCTCGAGTGACGGCTTACTCCGAAAAGGCGTCGTCCACCCACACTCCGGTGTGATGGGCGGCAAAAAATGCAACAAACGTACATGGGAGATTAACCATGAGTAGTTTGTCTGAGAACGAAGCTCGAGAATTCCACACAGCTTACATTCGTGGATTTATCGGTTTTGTGGGCATCGCAGTAGTTGCACATTACTTACTGTATATGTGGAAGCCTTGGTTCTAAGAACCATTGAACTGTTTTGTTCACAGCGAATGGCCTTAAAGCTATTTCGCAAATGAGTAACGGAGACAACTTATGCACAGATTCTGGATGTTGTTTGATCCACGCCAAGTTCTGACGGGAGTTGCAGTGGGCATGTTCACACTCGCAATTACTATCCATTTCATTCTGTTGAGTACTGACAGATATGATTGGTTAGGTGATCCCAACAGCACTGGCATGGCAGTTAGTACCCAGCAAGAGGCTATGCCTCCTGCGCGGAGCTAAGTAGTGATACAGGCCCCTTCTGGGGGCCTGAAGTTTACGACCCGCGGTGAAGTCTTTTAGATGGAGCCGATAATATAAGAAGTGGAACAGATTGCGATCACCCTGCCCCCAGAGCTGTCGATCGCCTGTAAACTGCGCCGCTTTCTAATAGTATTCTCCCCCTGGGAGCGGGTCATTTTATTTTTTGGGGATACCCTTCATGTCGACACAGCCGTCCTCTGCAGCAGTGGTTTCTTTCGATAGCGAACTGCTGATTGTCGTCGACGAGCACGATCATGTGCTGGGGCATGACAGCAAAGCCGCACTCCATCGAGGTTCGGGCACATTGCACCGGGCGTTTTCGATATTTTTATTTAATCCGCAGGGTGAAGTGCTGCTGCAGCAGCGGAGTGATCAAAAAGCACTGTGGCCGGCGTTTTGGTCAAACACGTGTTGTAGCCACCCTCGCAGAGGTGAAACCTACGAGATTGCGACCCAGCGGCGACTCGAGGAAGAGCTGGGCGTCTCAGCAGAACTCGCTTTCACGCATCGCTTCCAATATCAGGCGCAATATGACGAGGCGGGCGCTGAACATGAACTCTGTTCCGTTTACGTGGGGCGTATTGACCGTGACCCCGACCCCAACCCATTAGAAGTGGCGGACTGGCGCTGGATATCGGCTAGCGCATTGGATCAGTGGCTGTGTGCGCGTCCTGAGACGTTGACGCCATGGTTTAGGTTGGAGTGGGAGGCGTTGCGATCAGGCCGTCATGCGCAAATACTCTCAGGCGTTGGCCTCGAGTGGTCTGCGAATAACACAGATTCAGCGAGCTCAGATCCGTCCGTTGTGGTCGGTTGATTGGTGTTCAGTGGTCATCTGATCACGCTGACCCATTACCATAAACAGATCGAGCATCCAGGATGCGCTGGGGGAGAAGCGCCGCGGCTGCGTGGGACGTTGCCACTCTTCAGTGTGCGGAATGGCTGCCAGCAGAAATTGATTTTCTCGAGCGCAAGGTGCGGAAAGGTCATCTGACAACTGCTCAGATCCTCGGAAGAGTCCCGCAACAATCCTCACTTTACGTCGACGCGTCACGATCGCTCGTGTCGTAATGGGGTCATACCCGCCCGCCGCGAGCTTGTGGCCAATTTCTGCATAGAGCCTCCGAGCGGCGCGGATCCCTGGCCGGCAAGTTTTCGGCAGTTTTTCAATGCCAGAGTCAGCCTGCTGATAACGTCGATCTGCCACGCCAAGGAGGTGTTGCAGCACTGCGGTCAGTTTTGGCCCCGGCGAGGGATTCGCCACAAATGCATCGGGGTCAATGCCGTGGTCGCGCAGAAGCTGGCGGGGGAGGTAAAGTCGACCCGCACGCGCATCCTCACCGACATCACGGCAGATATTGGTCAGTTGCATGGCAACGCCTAAGTCTGCAGCGCGAGCGAGCGTCGCGTGATCTTTCACGCCCATGAGTATGGCCATCATGACACCGACAGTGCCTGCTACTCGAGCGCCGTAGTCGCAGAGATCGTCTACGGTCTCGTAGCTACGTTCGGCGGTATCCCAGTCGAACCCCTCGAGTAGCGCATCGAGTAAACCACGGGGCAGCTGGTGATCCGTCACAATTTGGCTTAGCACACGATCGACAGAATGGTTCTGCGGTGTGCCCGCATAAATCAGGTCGAGACGACGATGGAGTTCTGTCAGTGCCTGTTTGGGATCTTCCCCAAGATCAACTAAGTCATCCGCGATGCGACAAAACGCATAGAGCCCACAGGCTGATTCACGCAACTTTGGCGGCAGAAAACGAGAGGCAATATGGAATGATCGTGAGCCGTGATAAAGCAGTCGCTGGCACTCACGCATGTCGGTATGCGGTGTGGTGATCTGATGATCGCTACGCATGTTGGGTCACCGCTGCCGGGATCAATTGATCAATGACCTTGGCAGAAGAGATCACTGCGGGCATCCCTGCGCCGGGGTGCGTACCGGCCCCTACTAAATAGAGGCCTTTTACATCTTCGCTTCGATTGTGGGGTCTAAACCAAGCACTTTGGGTAATGCGGGGTTCGAAACTGAAGCCTGCGCCCTTGAAGGAACAGAGTCGATCTTGGAAGTCTTGTGGTGTCAGCAGTCGCGACGTCACGATGCGGTCACTGAGGCCGGGTAGCATGGTGTCTTCCAGTCGCTGGCAAATACGCTGCCTGAATGTTTCGGCGTATTCTGTCCAGTCTACGTCGGCATCGAGATGAGGGACGGGCGCCAGGGCGTAAAAGGCATCACAGCCCTCGGGTGCCATAGAAGGATCCGTCTCGGTCGGTCGATGCAAGTAGAGACTAAAGTCGTCGGCCAGCACTTTTCGTTTGAAAATATCATCCAGTAATCCACGATAGCGGGGTCCTAAAATAACTGAATGGTGTGGCACGTCTTCGTACTTGCCTTGTGTACCGAAGTACCACACAAACAAGCCATTGGAATAATGAGAGCGTTCAATTTTGCGATCGGTCCAGCGCTTACGATGACGGGCGTCGATAAGGTGTCGGTAGGTCCAGGCTGCATCTGCGTTGGAGACGATGAGGTCGCTGTGCAGTACCCGACCATCGCGCAATCGCACTCCTTTGGCATTGCCGTTCTCAACCAGTATTTCCTCAACCTCGGCGTTGCATTCTATTGTGCCGCCTTGGCCTTCAATGAGACCTGCCATGCCTTTGACAATACTGCCTGTGCCACCCATCGCTGACCACACGCCCCACCGTTGTTCCAGGTAGGAGATAAGGGTGTAAACGCTAGTCACTGAGAAGGGGTTGCCACCGATGAGCAGCGGGTGAAAGCTCATGGTCATGCGCAATTGTGGATCGCGGATATAACGCGACACCAACCGGTACACACTGCGATCACTGCGTAATTTAATGAGTTCCGGTAAAAATCGGAATAGCGCCATCAGAGAATCAAACGGTTTGTCGACTAATCCCTCGAAACCCACTTTGTAACGTTTTTCGCTGGCGCCTAGATACGCCTCATAGCCGGCCACATCGTCCGCACAATAGTTTTTGATTTGCTCGAGGTTACGACGTTTGTCACCGCAGTAATCAAAAATCCTGCCGTCATCAAAGCGCAGCCGGAAGAAAGGGTCCATCGGGCGTAAATCCACATCATCCGAGAATTGTTTGCCACAGAGCTGCCATAATTCTTCAAGCAGGAATGGGGCTGTGACAATGGTCGGGCCCGCATCAAAAGTGAAGCCATCTTGATGGTAGACGTAGGCCCGTCCACCGGGCGCATCGAGCTTTTCGAGCATATGAACTCGGTAGCCTTTTGCGCCTAAGCGTATTGCTGCCGCGAGGCCGCCAAATCCGGTGCCAATCACGATGGCGGTCGGTCGGGAGTCCGTGGTTGTAAGAGATTCAAACGCTGACTGAGCAATATTCATATAAATAAGACACATAAGTTGTCATTTATATTGGACAGTGTAGCAGTCTGTCCCTGCAGTTCACAGCATTCTTTTTACCAAAAAACCGAGTCGTCTAGCCGATATCGCTCCGACTTGTCGTAATCGATACCCCACTGATAGATCAATGCCTTTGGCTGAGCGGTAGGGCTCCGTCTCGCCGGTGGGCGCTAGGATTGCGTGCTAACGATTAAAGCTTGCAACAGATTGGCGAAAGTCGCGGGTGACTCCTCGTGACCAAGGTGCCCTAATTCAGGAATGAGCAGAGTCCGACAGTGAGTCAAGTACCGCGCTGCCGATGTGCTGCGGCTCGGTGGGATGGTGCGGTCTCCCTCGCAGGCGGCCAGCCAGATAGGTTGTTGAAGCTCGCTAAGACGACTCAGTAATGGCGGTAAGTCCCAGCCGGCCATCATGCGTAGCGTCCCGGCAATATGATCGGGGTCGCTGAGCAAAGTGTCGTAACAGCGCGACATGATGGGGTCGATTGATGACCCGGTGTCGGCCAGCATCGACCCTGTGGCACGCCAGCGAAGACTCGGTGACGCGAGCGCGCGCGGCAACCATTGACTGCCAGCCAGCCACTTTGCTGCCAAACTAAAAAACGGAGCGGCCACGGAGCCAAAGGGGTTGAACGCGGGGTTGATGCAGAGAATACCGCGCACCGACTCAGGGCCACTGAGCGCGAACTGTGTGGCGAGCGCAGCACCGGCTGAGTGCCCAATAACCCATTGTGGTGTGGCATCAAGTTTTTTTAGTAGGGCGCTGAGGTAGTCACTAAATGACGCTAGGCCGACTCGCTCAGGCGGCAGCAGCGACGAAAATCCTTGGCCCGGTAGATCCGGTGAGATGACTCGAAAATGTGGGGTGAGTAGCGGAGTGATACCGGCAAACGAATGGCTAGATGCACCGGCTCCGTGCAACAATAAGACATCAGGACCCTCGCCAGAGACCTGCACATGATAATCGGCGCCATCAAGGGAGATGAAGCGACTGCTATGAGCGAGCGGCCAAACGTCGGCAACGGCTTGCCAATGGGTCGCTGAGGTCATCCCGAAACAGCTCGTATCGTCCGGTTCAGCGTACGGGCATCTGCTTTGGGCAGTGCGATATAGGTCCCGCGCAATGTGTCGGCCAAATCCCTTGCTCGGGGTTGCGGTCGCTGTGCTGTGTCGATGACCAGGCCGCTGACGGGCTGACCTGCGAGTCGCCGTGCTGCTGCTAGCGCATCTCGGGTGCCTGCCTCACGATTCCGCGTGCCATCAAGCGCCACATTGGCAGCGCCATCGGTGAGCAAAATATACTGTGTGGTTGTGCCCTGTTTGCTGGCGCGTTCAATAATTTCTCGTGTTAAATCCAATGCGGCAGCCATTGGTGTCGCACCCCCACCGGGCAGAGCCGCTAACGCTTTCTTGGCTCTCACCAGCGACCGTGTCGGTGGTAGCAGTAGCTCGGCCATCTCATCACGAAACGCAATCAATGCCACTTGATCTCGACGCACGTAGCAATCGGCTAAGAGTAATTCCACGGCGCCCTTGGCTTCGGCGAGGCGTTGCATCGCAGCGGAACCCGAGGCGTCGACGACGAACAGTGTCAGTGATTCGCGACGCTGTTGATAGCGCGTTAGGTGAATATCCTCCCGGCGTATTTCCAGTTTTCGTAGGGCGTCTCCGCGCTCGCGCCGGCGCAGGGGTTGCCAGGGTGCAGCGGCACGGAGTGTTGCGAGAATATTGACCCGACCGCCACGGCGATGATCACCACGAAAGACGCCAGTTGGACGCCCGCGTTGTTGGTGCCGATGATGGGCTCCCGACGTGCCGGCGCTGCTCTGGCGGACTTTTGCGGCGCGTGTTTGGAGTTGCTGCAGGAGCCCCTCTGGCAATTGCGCGAGTGCGGCCTCAAGCAAACGATCTTCGTCTGATGGCAGTTGTTCTGTTGATTGTGGCGGTTCTGGCTCCTCTGGCTGATCCACTTCGGGTTCTGGTTCGGGCGTTGGTTCGGGTGCCGGTTCAGTCATGTCGGGTAGCTGCGCTGCCTTGGGAATCAGGCACAGGCGAAGCGCGCAGGCAATGTCAGTGTCGTCCACTGTACCTCGTCCAGCGAGCGCTGCAGCACCGCAGGCTACTTGCACGGCCGCAAGTGACGCCCGTGGAGAGTCGATGCCCAAGGTGAGGCTCAGGGTCGCAATGGCGACGCGATGTGCCTCTGTCAGATTGATCTCGTCTAAACGTGCCCGCGCGCGCTCAATCTGCCCGCGATCAAAAATGTCATCTTCTACGCCGTGAATGCCGATGGATTGCAGGTTGACCGTAATCCCCAGGCGATCCGACAGTGCGCCGTGGATAAATTCTTCCTCTGTCCCTTCGTCTGCTGCAATGAGTGTAATGCGTGCGGCGGTTCGCGTATCGATCCCGTCGCGAGCGATCGACAATTGGCCATCATCCAATGCAACGCAGAGATGATGGACCGTATTTCTAGGCAGGCGCTCGGCCATGGCGGCAATGACAATGCGTTCGTGACACTCTCCCAGCATGCCGGTCTCGGCGATGGGTTTGCCTTGCTGCAACGTTGCACCGAGATCAATGCCGCCCAGTAAACGCGCCTCTGGAATATTCGCAGGGATTTTTCTCAGGCGTGATTGTCCAGAGAAGCTCTCGACGCGATCTAACCAGTACTCTCTGACTGGCCCTGGAGAGGCGCGTAAATGGACGCCACCGATGCGATCGCCTATCAGATTGACCAATGCGGCGGCCCATTCTGCATCCGCCCAAAGAGACGGAGTGTCAGTCGTCACAGCTGTTAAAAAGCTCTGAAATCACGCGTTCTACTCGAATATCAGCACTGGATTCATCGAGGGGATCACGCCTAAGCCGATGCCGGAGCACGGAGGGGGCGATGGCTTTTAGGTGTTCCAGTGTGGCCGTTGGGTCGCTGTTGAGCGCGGCTAAGGCACGTGCGCTGCGCACTAACGTTAACTCTCCTCGCAATCCGTCAGTGCCGAGTGCAAGACATAGCCTTGCCGCGGTTTCTAGCAGGTTAGCGGGCGTATCGACGCTATCGAGCGCCTCTCGAGCTTGCTGTATACGTCGTCGTAAAGTGCTCTCTTTGCGCGCCCATCGCTTGCGAAAAGCACTCCGATCTTTATCAAACGCTTCTCTCGAGCGAATAATCTCGACTCGAGTCGGGACATCGGAGGGAGTTCGTACATCGACGGATAAGCCAAATCGATCCTGTAGTTGGGGTCGGAGTTCACCTTCCTCAGGGTTACCGCTGCCCACTAAAACAAATTTAGCCGGGTGGCGTATGCTGAGTCCTTCACGCTCAACCACATTCTCCCCCGATGCCGCTACATCGAGCAGCGCGTCGACAATATGATCCTCGAGTAAATTCACTTCATCAACATAGAGAAAGCCTCGATTAGCCTGTGCCAATAGCCCCGGCTGAAATGCTTTTTCACCGTTAACGAGTGCGCGTTCAATATCGAGTGCGCCGACCACGCGATCTTCGGTAGACCCTAAAGGCAAATCGACGACAGGAATCGTGATACTGGTCGTGGCGGGAGGCGACGAGGATTTACCGCAGAAATCACAGAGCCC
>JABJAS010000109.1 GCA_018666055.1 Halieaceae bacterium
AAGAAGTTCAAATCGAGGGGTTAGCCGGCAAGGCCTTTGCGCTCGATGGCCCGCCCGCCCTGTGCACCATCACCAGTCATTTAGAGGCCTTTGGCCCCAGGCCCGACATTGTGGTTTCGGGCCCTAATTTAGGCCTCAATACCGGCCGTTCAGTGCTGCACAGCGGCACCGTTGGCGCGGCCTTAGCAGCTCAGAACTTCGGTATGCGCGGCCTCGCGGTAAGCCTTGCGGTATCGGAGGAGTGGCATTTCGACACCGCCTGCCGATACGCCATCGAACTGCTCAACGCTTTAGCCAATGGCCCAGAACGCTGCGCGCTAAATCTAAATGTGCCGGCACTACCCTATGATCAAACCAAAGGCCTTCGCTGGGGCGGCCTTGCTGAATTTGGCTCGGTCCGCAGCCAAATCGTAGATCAAGCTGAAGGAAAATTGTTCTTTGATTTGGTCGAGACCGAATATAACGCACCCGCTGACAGTGACTTAGGGTTGGTGAATGCGGGGTTTGCGGCGGTGACGTCGCTGCAGTGCTCAGCGGAAGTTTGGAGCGCGAACCTTTCACCCAACACAGACTACCAAGCAACTTCGCCAATGCCTGCTGCATCTTCAGGAGACGTGCTCAAGGCCGCGCAAGTTTTCGGTCAAGGCAGTTAACCCAGTCATTTCCTGCACAGTTTCCTATCAACGGTTTGGAGGGCAATGAAAGCGATACCCAGAAAAATTGCACAAGGACTCGTATTACTCATTCTTTTTTGCGGCACGCCGCACGCCATGGCAGAAATACAAGTCACCATCACTTCAATCACCCAAGATTCAGCGGACGCTGCATCCCCCTACAATTTTACGGTTAATTTTTCCGCGCTCGAAACATCAAGAACAAATAGATCTGTGTCATCTGCGGAGCTTTTAGTCAACGATAACGTAGTGGGCGAATGCGCAACAGGAAGCGGCGGCGCTAATGGTAATATTAAAAATAGTAACGCAAAAACAGGCTCATACGAGGTCGATAATGCAACAAATGGAGGGAACTCTGCAGGATTCAACTACAGCGGCTTAGCGGCTGGGTCTTACACCATCAAGCTAACCATCTTCAATGGTAATAATTGCTCTGGGGCAGAGGGAACAAGCGCCGGATTTGCTTTCACTGTAACAGACGATAATGCTGCACCCGTGGTCTCGGATGCCGGCGCCACCCTCGCCTACACCGAAGGCGATAGCGCTACCGTGATCGACGGCACCCTCACCATCACCGATGTTGATGACACCAATATGGAAGGCGCCACCATCACCATCAGCAGTGGCTATCAAGCCAGCGAGGATGTCTTGGCCCTTGGCAATACCGGCCTTGGCATTTCTGTTGCCAGCAATAGCAGCGGCGTTTTGACACTTAGCGGGTCGGCCAGCAAAGCCAACTACGAGACCGCCTTCGAGAGCATCACCTATCAGAACACCAACACCGATGACCCGGACAACACCAACCGAACCATCACCTGGGTGGTCAGTGATGGCACCGCCAATTCCTCTGGCGTCACATCCACCATAACCGTAGCTGATGTGAATGACGCGCCTGTTGTCTCCGATGCGGGAGGGACCTTGTCATTTTCTACAGGAGGTTCCGCCACAGTCATCGACGGCACCCTCACCATCACCGATGTCGATGACACCAATATGGAGAGCGCCACCATCACTATCAGCAGTGGTTATGAGTCTTCTGAAGATGTTCTCGCCTTTACCAACGCCAATGGCATTACCGGATCTTGGGACAGCGGCACCGGCGTTTTGACACTCAGCGGGACCGCTAGTAAAGCCAACTATGAGACCGCGTTTGAGAGCGTAACCTATCAAAATACAGATACCGGTAGCCCTGATACCAGCGATCGAATCGCAACTTGGCTGGTCAGTGACGGAGACACCAACTCAGCGGCTGGCGTCACCAGCACCATTTCAGTCTCCGCACCCTCTCTGCACCATTACGCTGTTAGTTATGATGGCGGCAGCACGACGAATGATGCTAATGGTCCCAACTGTGTGGCGACCCCGGTCACGATCACGGCCCACAATGCCGGTCACTCGGCAGTCACAACCAGCAATACCGTAACCTTAACCACCAGCAGCGGAAACGGTGCCTGGGTCAGTAACGC
>JABJAS010000110.1 GCA_018666055.1 Halieaceae bacterium
CAAAATCTCAGCTCAGACACAATTCGAAATCATTGAATTAATGGTCACTTGTTGTGTCTGAATAGTTAGTGATAACCATCCCAACAAGTGCCCACACATCTGTCTTTATCTGATTGTTAAGTAGCAAACTAACCGCTGGGATTAGCTTCAGTCCGAAGGGGTTACCCCCGGGCAAGGTCGCGCATTATACGTACCGGCCGAAGCCGCGCAAGTCTTTTTTTAAAAAAGTTTCAACGCCTCAATTTAGCGTGCCATTTCTGGGCACAAGGCGTAATGCGGAGACGAAGATTAGCAACCCCTGCGACATGCCGCAAGGACAACTTTTGTTAATGCTGCCAGCGGCGCACTCGCCAGGCCAAAAGCCCTCCCAGCACAGCGCCATAGACGAGTGCTTCGCCCCAATCGGAGCGCGATAACCAGAGTAGATGCAGCCATGCCAGCACCGTTGCGGGATAAATTAAACGGTGCAATTGGCGCCAACTGCGCCCCAGTGCTCGGCGGGCGCGGTGTGTTGAGGTCAACGCTAGGGGTAATAGGGTCAGCCACGCAGTGAAACCCACTAACACGTAGGGCCTCTCTTGCAGCTCCTCGAATAATAGCGTCGCGCTCCAGCCCACATAGACCTGCGCAAAAAGCATTAGGTGAAGCGTGACGTACAAAAAGACAAGCAAGCCCAGCATCCGCCGGTACCGAAACAAGCCGGGCCAGCCAGATTTGGCCATTGGCGTGGCCAGCAATACCAGCGCCAGGCCGCGCAACGCCCATTCTCCCGTGCCCTTCATTAGCACTTTCGCTGGATCGGGTCCCAACTGGTCCCACATTAGCGCCCACAGCAGCCACGCGAGCGGACTTAGGCACAGCAACGCTATGAAAGTGGACCGTAGCCATGGCGGCGCCAGTTGGCCTGCTCTCAAGGCCTGTCGCAACAACTCCAGCAGACCCGCCCAGCTTCGACGCCTACCCTCAGTAGTCACGCCTCAGATCCATACCCGCATACAAATCTGCCACTTGATCTGCGTAGCCATTAAACGGCAGTGTCCGCACCCGATTAGGCCTGAATACAGAAGACGGCAGCTTTCGCTCAAAACCCTGTGACCAACGCGGATGATCCACATCAGGGTTCACATTGGCATAAAAGCCGTACTCCGCTGGCTGCAGGGTTTGCCAACTGGTTCGCGGCTGCGCCTCCGTAACATTGATTTCAACGATCGACTTGATGCTCTTAAAACCGTACTTCCAGGGCACTACGAGCCGCACAGGCGCGCCATTTTGATGCGGTAATGTCTTGCCGTACAACCCCACCGCAATAAACGCGAGTGGATGCATTGCCTCGTCCAGCCGCAGCCCCTCAACGTATGGCCAATCGATCACACCGGTGAATGAGCGAGTACCCCGCATTTCACTGCGACGATACAGCGTCTTAAATTCAACAAAACGGCCCTCCGACTTTGGCTCAAATCGCCGCAATAAGTCAGATAGCGGGAACCCCACCCAAGGCACGACCATGGACCAGGCCTCAACGCAACGAAAGCGATAGATTCGCTCTTCCAGATCAAACCCGGTCAGTAAATCCTCGAGGTGTAGCTGCCCAGGCTGATTGACTAACCCCCCTACCTTCACGCTCCACGGATCTATCGTCATGCTCTCTGCATAACGCGCAGGATCATCCTTGTCCGTCCCGAATTCATAAAAGTTGTTATAGCTTGTCACCGCTTTAAACGGGGTAAGCTGATCCTCGAGCGAGCGATCACCAGCAGGCGCATAAACCAGCGCTTCGGTCGAGGCCTTTGCTGGAGCCATTGAGCTTGCGATCGCTGCCGAGGCCAGCCCACCGGCCGACTTCATTAAATGACGGCGATTTAAAAAAACTGGCTCAGGCGTAATCTCTGAGGACTGTATCGATGGGTCAGTGTAAATCGTCTTTCTCATAGTTCGTTTCGCCCTCCTGGCTGCGCGGGGTATCGCTCTGCCGCAGGTGCTGTAACGGGCCCGACAGGGCATACACCACCGACAGCAACCAAATCACTAGCGGCGGATCTAAAGCGATCAAAGCCACTATTGCGACAACCAGCAACATTCTGACAAAAGGCACCCGACGATCAAAGCTGACTGATTTAAAGCTCGAATAAGGAAAGCGCGAGATCATCAAAAAGCCCAATACCGTCAAGGACAGCGCATGCACCCAATCCAGTGCTGGCCCGGACCATCCGTGGGTCTGACTCATCCACACTAAGGTGGCCACGCTGGCTGCCGCGGCCGGACTGGCCAGCCCGGTAAAATGCGTCGTGTCATCGTTTTGCATCTGGGCATTAAAGCGGGCTAGCCGCAAGGCGGCGCAAGCCGCATAGATGAACGCCGCCACCCAGCCGACCTTGCCAAGGCCCGTTAGCGCCCAGTTAAACGTTAATAAGGCCGGGGCAAGACCAAAGCTCACCATGTCGGAAAGGCTGTCGTATTGTGCGCCAAAGGCACTGCTCGTGCCTGTAAGGCGGGCAACCCGACCGTCGAGACCGTCAAACAGCATCGCCACTAGGATGGCGACAGACCCGGCATAAAAATCGCCCTGCATGCCGGCAATAATCGCGTAAAAACCGCAGAATAACGCGCCGGAGGTGAATAAGTTAGGCAGCAAAAAGATACCCTTTGCACGAGGCGAGTTGTGGGTATCGCGCTCCTCATAGTCACCCACTAGACTCGCTAGAGGCGCCTCAATTTGCTCGGCGGCGCGCGCCAGCTCATCACTATCTGGTGTCTGTCCCGTTCCGGACATGATCTTTTCTCCAAAGCGCCATTTTGGCGTGTGTCTGTCAAATTGTAACAGCGGCGTTTACCCCGGGCACGATGTCCGACACAATACGCCTCCTTTTTTTCAGGTCCCGGATCGAGGTATTACCCGTGAGCAATTACTTCAACTCTCTTCCACTTCGTACTCAGCTGCAAGAGCTGGGCAAATGCCGCTTTATGGACTCCAGCGAGTTCGAGGCCGGGATCGCCCCACTTGCGGGGAAAACGCTGGTCATTATCGGCTGTGGTGCACAAGGCTTCAATCAGGGACTCAATCTGCGCGATAGCGGTCTCAACGTGTCCTATGCATTGCGCAAGGAAGCCATTGAAGAACAACGTCCTTCTTGGGTGAAGGCAACTGAAGCTGGTTTTCAAGTCGGCACTTACGACGAAATGGTGCCGAGCGCGGACATGGTGCTAAACCTAACACCTGACAAACAACACACTGCTGTCGTGACTGCTGTGATGCCGTTGATGAAAGAGGGGGCCTGCCTGTCTTACTCCCACGGCTTCAACATTGTGGAGGAAGGCATGAAGATCCGTGAGGATCTGACAGTGATTATGGTGGCGCCCAAGTGCCCGGGCACTGAGGTACGAGAAGAGTATCTGCGTGGCTTTGGCGTCCCCACATTGATCGCGGTCCACCTCGAAAATGATCCTCAGGGCAAAGGGCTCGAACTCGCGAAAGCCTATGCCGCGGGTACCGGCGGGCATCGCGCTGGTGTTCTAGAGTCTTCTTTTATCGCCGAGGTCAAGTCGGACCTGATGGGCGAGCAAACCATTCTCTGCGGCATGCTGCAGACCGGCTCGCTACTTTGCTTCGATCGTATGGTCGAACTCGGCGTCGAGCCCGCCTATGCCGCGAAGCTTGTGCAATACGGCTGGGAAACCGTGACCGAAGGGCTCAAACAGGGCGGCATTACGAACATGATGGACCGCCTATCTAACCCCGCGAAAATTCGCGCCTTTGATCTCGCCGAAGACATGAAGAGCACGCTGCGGCCTTTATTCGAAAAGCACCAGGACGATATTATCTCCGGACATTTTTCCAGCACGATGATGACCGATTGGGCTGCGGGCGACGCTAATTTGCTCAAATGGCGAGCCGAAACAAATGGCACGCCGTTTGAACTCCAAGACATTACCGAAGCGCCAATTGATGAACAGACCTACTATGACCAGGGCATATTAATGATTGCCATGGTCAAAGCGGGAGTCGAACTGGCTTACGAGACCATGGTGTCAGCCGGCATCATTGAGGAGTCGGCCTATTACGAATCGCTCCACGAGACCCCCTTGATCGCCAACACCATTGCACGTAAAAAATTGTATGAAATGAATGTCGTGATCTCCGATACCGCGGAATACGGCTGCTACCTATTTGATCAGGCAGCGCGGCCATTGCTGAAGACGTTTGTCTCAAGCCTCGGCAAAGACGTCATGGGCGAAGGCATGGGGAGTAGCATCGCGGTCGATAACCGTCGACTGATTGACGTTAACGCCGCCATTCGATCGCATTCGGTGGAGGTCGTAGGCGCTCGGTTGCGCGGCTACATGACTGGCATGAAAGCGATTACGTCACCGCAGTAAATGCGCTTGGCGACGGGCTGGCTCGGCCTATTAATGGTTTTGTTTAGCAGAATGCCATTGATAGGCGGACGACCGGTCGTTAGACTGTCGCCCCAATTAAACTTCAACAGCACCCATCAGGAAATCCTATGAGCTTTGATCTGACATGGCCGCCCATTCTCGGGGCGGTAGGACTTGTAATTGCGTTTGCGATTTATCTCGTGATGTCGCGCTACACCGCGGGAGACGAGAAGGTCCGTGGTATTGCCGAC
>JABJAS010000111.1 GCA_018666055.1 Halieaceae bacterium
CTAACGCATCCATAACGGGACCCTTCACCTCGCTCAAATGCAAGGCGATGCCCCAGTCGATGAGGCGCAGGTTGATCTCGCCAAGCGCCTCCAGTGCGCTCAGATCAATGGTGTTGACCGCGGGACACATAATAATCACGTGCTTGATGTTCTGGTGTGCCGCTATTTGATCGTAAACAATTGCCTCGAGATAAGCGGCATTCGCAAAGTACAGCGACTCGTCTATGCGTATCGACAAAATATGGTCATGCGTAATGACATCGTGTCTCATCACATTGCGATAATGCTCAGACCCGGGGACTTGTCCCACCACCGCAAAATGCGGATGGCTGGTTTGATGGAGGTGCAAACCAATTGAGACTGCCACCCCCGTGAGGACGCCCAGTTCAACTCCTGCCACCAGCGTGACAAGCAACGTCAATGTAACCGCGACGAAGTCACCGAGGGCAAAGCGACGCGCCTTTGCAACCACGTCCCAGTCGATAAGACTCATTACCGCACCAATAATGGTAGCGGCCAACACCGCCTTGGGTAAGAAATAAAGCGTGGGCGTTAAGAAGAGTGCGGCTAGTGTGATGCCGAGCGCCGTCAAGATGGACGCCATCTGCGTATCCGCACCTGCATCAAAATTCACAACCGACCTCGAAAAGCCGCCTGTCACCGGAAAGCCACCCGAGAGCGCGGCAGCGGCATTAGCGGCACCTAACCCCAGCAATTCTTGATTAGAGTCTATTTTTTGACGTCTTTTAGCTCCCAATGTTTTACCCACAGATACGGATTCGACAAAACCAATCAAGGCAATTAATAGCGCGGGCAGCGCCAGTTCCTCCAGCAGGTGCCAACTAATATTGGGGGCGCTGAAAGGGGGTAAGCCACTCGGCACATGCCCGACGAGCGGCACACCAAGCGATTCGAAATCGTGAAAGGCCGACAGGGGAATGACCACCAGCATAATCAAAATAGGCGCCGTGCGAACCATAATGCAGGCAGTATTTTCACTCAATCCGCCGCCACGCAGGAGCGGCTTGAGGTAATAGCGAGAAAACAACAGAAATCCGATAGCACTAGCGCCGATGACTAACGTTAAAAAATGAATCCCTGCGAGCTCATCAAATAATCCTGCCAGCAACAATGGTGCGGTATCGCCCCTAATGGAAATACCTAAAAGGGGCCCCAATTGTCCCAGAGCGATAATAATTCCAGACGCGGTAATAAAGCCCGACACTACTGAGTGCGACAGAAAGTTGGCGACAAATCCGAACTTTAGAAGACCCAATACAACTAGCATGATGCCACCGAGCAGTGCCAGCGTTGTTGCCGCCGTGGCGTAATCGACGGTGCCTTCTGCTGCAACGGCGCCAACCGCAGAGGCGGTCATTAGCGAGGCCACAGCGACTGGACCCACCGACAAAGTCCGACTGGTTCCAAAGGCTGCATACGCAAGCAGGGGCAAAATACAAGCATAAAGCCCCATCTCTGCCGGCAAACCCGCGAGTAGCGCATACGCGAGTGACTGGGGGATCAGCATCATAGTGACGATTACGGCCGCTACGGTGTCATTGAGCAAATTATGGCGTTGATAGCCCGCCAGCCACTGTGCCGCCGGAATGAGCGAATGCTGGCGCTGCGTGTCGAGTTTCACTGCTGCTGGATCTCAGGTTTCGTCAGCCACTCCCTGCCTTTCAGCATCGCATGCCAATAAATCCAAGGCAGCAAGTCGGCCTTTAAATGCCAAGCAAAACGGCTAGGGCGCAAGCCGTTCAGTATGCCCTTTGGGAAAGTCGGGAGTAGGGCGCCTCCGTACCCAAATTCAGCCAATACAATTTTGCCGCGCTCGACGGTCAGCGGGCATGAACCGTAGCCGTTATAGCCCGCCAATTGCGAATCGCCCGCCCGATAGGCAAGGAGGTTCATGGCCACCACGGGGGCCTGCGCTCGCGCTGCCGCGGCGGTTTTTGCATTCGGCGTGTTCATGACGTCGCCGCAAGCCCAAATGTTGTTGAAGCGCTTATGCTGCAACGTTGATTGGTCTACATCGACCCATCCCATGTCATCGCTCAGCGGGGAGCGTTTGATAAAGTCTGGTGCGCACTGTGGTGGGCACACGTGGATCATATCGAACGGTTTCTCGCTCTCGCCGTCAGGGCCGTTGAACGTTGCTATTTTTTGCTCACCGTCAATGCGGGTCAGTGTTGTCTGAAAGTTCAGCTGCGCACCGTATCGGTTTACGTACTCCATTAAGGCAGGCACATAGTCAGCGACGCCAAAGAGACCGGGTGTCGACGTGCAGAATTCAATATCAATCGACGGCAAACACCCTTGACGACGCCAATGATCGGCCGAGAGATAAAGGGCTTTTTGGGGTGCGCCCGCGCACTTAATCGGCATCGGCGGTTGCGTGAACAGCGCTGTGCCTGATCGTAAATTCTGGACCAACTCCCAGGTATAGGGGGCTGTGTGATAAGCATAATTCGAGGTCACGCCATTGCGGCCCAAATTCTCAGTGAGGCCCTCAACGCCCGCCCAATCTAGCTGCAGGCCAGGCGCGACAACCAGCTGCTCGTAAACAACGGAACTGCCATCATCTAACCACAGCGTATTGTCGTCTGGCTGAAATTCATGCACCGATTGCTGAATCCAAGACACGTTTCTAGGGACCACCGATGCCATTGATCGCGCGGTGCTAGGCGCCTGAAAAATACCGCCTCCTACCATCGTCCATCCGGGCTGGTAGTAGTGCATTTCTGCGGGATCAATCAAGGCTACAGACAAGTGGCGTTCGCGTTTTTTGAGGCTAGCCGCTGCAGCGATGCCGGCAGCGCCTGCCCCTACAATAGCGACGTCAAAAGATTGCGTTGTCATTAAAATGCCCCCCCGAGGCGAGTTTGATTATTAGTCAGGTTGCAGCTGGTAGTCGTTCAAGGTTAGCGCCACCAAAGGCATTGATGGGCACCTTTAAAAACAGCCGCCCCTGCCCATTAGGAGGAGGGAGATACCCTGCTCGCATATTCACCTGCAAGGCGGGGAGTATGAGTGACGGCATAGCCAGCGTTGCATCTCGCTGCTCGCGCATGGAGACGAATTCAGCGCTCGAAATAGTGCCACCAACATGGACATTATCATGGCGTTGCTGTGCAACGGTGGAGACAAATGCTAATGCCCGTCCGTTGGGTTGGTAGTCGTGACAAACAAACACCCGCGTGTCATCGTCAAGCGAGAGCAGACGCTGGCAGGATTCATAGAGTAGACGGGCATCACCCCCGGGAAAATCACAACGCGCAGTGCCTGCATCTGGCATGAATAGTGTGTCGCCGGCAAAAAGCGCGTCACCCAACTGATAGGCCATACAGGCGGGTGTGTGGCCTGGCACGTGCAGCGCCCGGCCCTGCAGATCGCCCACGTGAAAGGTATCGCCGTCTGACAGCATTAAATCAAACTGACTACCGTCGCGTCGAAAACCCTCATC
>JABJAS010000112.1 GCA_018666055.1 Halieaceae bacterium
GCTACGCGCGAGCGATGGTGGGTCACGGGTTGTCACGTGGTGACCACGTAGGGATTCTGGCGGTCAATCGGCTTGAGTACATCGCGCTCCTGTTCGGCTGCATGTTCTCAGGTACCGTCGCCGTGTTGCTGAATGCGCGTTTCCGCGTTCAAGAATTACAGCATGCGGCCACGCACTGTGACCTCAAATGGATATTCGTCGGTCAAAACGAGGGTGTGCCGCATGCGGCGAGATTGCTTGAGGCCTTACCAGAGTTAGCAAACGCCGATGCCAGTGGCACTGTGTCGGTGCCTGCGGCGCCGATGCTCGAACGTGTGGTGACACTCGATGCTTTTGATCAAGCTGGCTTTACCGCTTTCTCAGATTTTCTTGCCGAAGAGACCTTGGCAACGCCGGCGCAATTTGATGCTCGGCAGGAAGCAGTCATCGCCAGTGAGCCGGCACTCATTATGTTTACCTCGGGCACGACCTCGCTACCGAAGGGCTGTATGTTGACCCAAGAGTCGGTGTTTAGAACGTCGCTAGCGATGAGGAATCGACTGAGTCTGTCCACTGACGAGCGGATGTGGGACCCGCTACCCATGTTCCACATGGCGTCTATTTTGCCGATGCTGAGTCTTTTTCATGACGGCGGTGCGTGTCTGACCGACGAGAAGGTGGATATTGATCGCGCGGTGACCCAGATCAACGAAGAGCGCGCCACCTTTTTGTATCCCGCTTTCCCTGCGATCATGGCGGAGCTGATCAATCATCCCCGCATGAAGCTCGATCAACTGGACCACGTTCGGTTGATCAATAACATTGGTTCTGCGGAAGCGCTGCGAGAAAATATGCGCGCGTGGCCATCCGCGACCCACATTAGCGCCTTTGGCATGACCGAGCTCAGTGGTATCGCGAGTCACACTGACCCCAGCGATACGGAAGCTCAGCGCGCGGAGACCTGCGGTAAACCCTATGAGGGCATCGAGGTGGCGATCGTGCATCCTGAGTCGGGGCATGTCTGCGCTGCGAACGAGCAGGGCGAGATCCGTATACGAGGATTTCTGTTGTTCGACGGTTATTACAAACAGCCTGAAGAAACGGCTCGTGTCATCGATGATCAGGGTTGGTTTCGCACCGGCGATTTGGGGTCTTTGGATGCTGAAGGTCGTATTCGATTCCACGGGCGCATTAAGGATGTGCTGAAAGTGGGGGGCGAGAATGTGTCACCGCTGGAGGTTGAAGCTTGGTTGTCGACTCATCCAGACGTCATGGTGGCGCAAGTGGTCGGTGCGCCAGATGATCGGCTCGATGAGGTGGTGGCCGCCTTTATCCAATTAAAGCCGGGCGCCAGCCTCGCGGCAGAAGAGATCGTGGACTATTGCGATGGCCAGATTGCCTCGTTCAAGGTACCCAGAGTCGTGCGGTTTGTCGATGAGTGGCCGATGTCAGCGACCAAAATACAACGCTCGGCCTTGCGAGAGCAGTTGTTAGCTGAGGCTGCGGTTAAATAGATAAACGCGATCAGCGTTCGCCTAACCCTTCCTGATCATGTCAGCTCGCTCGTGTCGGCGCGTACCGGTAACAAACAGATTCAGAGCGTGCCGCGTGACCCTGCGGGCTTTGGCATTGTGTGCGGCTGAGGTGCTTTTTTACGCACGCTGTTCTGGGCGGATTGCCGATCAAAGACCGTGAGGCCGGGTGCGCGTCAAGAGGCGTCTTGCGCGCCCCCTTACTGAATGACAGTGTTAAGACGGAGCGTCATCGACGGGGGCAATCGATGGGTTTGATAACGTCGCGGTTCGCATTAGGATAAGACCCTTCGCAGCGACATAAGAGTCTTCATGACGCAGCAGTCACCCGTCATTGATGTGCACGCCCACATTGTTTTTGAGGCGCTTCATGGTGCGGCCGGTCCGTATGGTCCTGAGGCAGGAGTTGATGCGCAAGGAGTCGATTACTTTCGTATCGGAGAATATGAGCTCAAGCCGCTTTCTTATGCGGGGTCCGTTTTCGTCGACATGGCACTGCGCCTTCAACACATGGATCGGTTGGGGATTGACGTGCAGGTCTTGTCGGCAAACCCACTCACAATGTTCCATGGCATCGACGCCGCCACCGCTATTTCTTTTTGCCAGCGGCAAAATGATCTCATGGCGTCCACCATCGCGGAGCATCTGGTGAAACATCCTTGTAAGACTAAAGGGGCCTGAAATATTGGCTCCTTTTTTTATTTTGAGAGTAAGATTCTTCCACCGAGGACACTCTTCTCAATCCACAAGCAGCCAAAGGCACTCATGGACATCAAAGTCTTTCTTACGGTATTCGCCGCTGTATTCATTGCTGAATTAGGCGATAAAACCCAACTCGCTACGATGTTGTTTGCTGCTGATAAAGAGGTCAGCAAATGGACTGTGTTTTGGGGAGCCTCTGCGGCTTTAGTTGTGGCATCGGCGATAGGCGTACTTGCTGGGACACTCTTGTCTGAGTTCATTAATCCAAGATACCTGCACTACATCGCAGGAGCAGGATTTATCGTTATTGGTGCGGTGACTCTCTATAGAGCCTAGCAGTACCCAGAAGCGACTTCGGTAGTTAGGACAGCGGTCTCAGGAGACGCTGCTGGTGCTTACACAAGTCCACTAATCCAGAAACAAAAAAGCCCAACACTTGGCTGGGCTTCTGAGATTGAGCAGAAGCGTTACTGCCGTAGCTTGCGCAAGCCAAAGAGTCCCAAGAGACTGACGAGGATGCCTAGGCCAAACAGTGGCAATGTAGGCACTGGGGTAGCATCACCTGCCGTTGTTGGAACGTCATAAGCAAATGTGACGTTTTCCCAAGCGCCATTTTTTAGAGTGGCTTTCAATAACAACCGCGAAGCAGTGGCAACGTTCGCGAACCAGCCGCAATAGGTAACGCCCTCCTGCCCAGCCGTAAACCCCTCCGTTGCTGTCACTTCCTCACAATTGCCAGCGTAGTTGGCGCCTACATTCTCAAGCCCCCGATCAGGAAAATCTCCGAGTTTCAAAATGCCTGTAGGCGCTGGGTTTAA
>JABJAS010000113.1 GCA_018666055.1 Halieaceae bacterium
AGTGGCCATGGCGAGGCGCGCAGCACCCGTTTTATAGATGCCCTGCTGACCTCTCTCTGACCGAGTCCCCTCGGGAAACATAATGACCCACTTACCCCGATCCATCAGTTGCTCGCCCATTGATGCGACTTTATTCCAGGCACCGCCGCGCGCAGAGCGGTCAATATGGATCATATTAAGACACGCCATCGCCCATCCAAAAAAGGGAATAAACAGGAGCTCACGCTTGAAGACATAGGCAAGGGGATGGGGCATTCGACTCGCGAAGAAAAAAGTCTCCCAAGTTGACTGGTGCTTGGGACACAGAATGATGCGGCTGTTGTTATCTCCTCTTTCTGGAAGATGATGCTCACCCTCCACTTCGTACTCAACACGCCCTATTAGGCGCGCCGCGGCTACCGCGCCACGCAACCATGGACGTGCCAAGTACCACCATCGCCTGTCTGGATCGATAAAAGGCGTCGTTAGAACAATCAACGACGCCATTGGGATAACGGTCACCGCCATCCATAAAAAGACAATCATTGAACGCAACGGCCGCATCACCCAACCCCTGATGACCACCTATTGGCGGTATTCATAGCCCTTTGCATCAGTTCGAGAGACTCCACTACCTCCCACATAAGGGTGGCATTAAACCAGAAACGGCACTTGCTGGCGCCGTCTATTCGCTTTCGCACACAACGCACCCACCCTATAATACGCATTGTGGAGATACTCAATTGAAGAAACCGCCCTCTAAACAAGACCTGCGACGGCGTCTGTCTCAGCAGACCGACAAGTTTCTGTCGTCAGGGGGAAGTATTCAAGAACTCGCGCGAGGAGAGAGCGCGTATGAGCGCAACGAAATACCGCCACCGGCGCCGCTCTTTACCGATGCAAAAGTTACTAGAACGCCGCTCACCGATGTCGTTGCTGCACTGGACGCTCGGAGAGCACCAAAGCGCCCTCAAAAAAAGGTGTCGCGTCAAAGCGCGCCACGTCAGCGCAAGCAAGTCGTTTATGACGATTTTGGCGAACCCTTGCGAGTTGTCTGGGTCGAGGACCCTTAGCGTCCTGTCGAGACAGCGAGTTTCGGACTGACAAATGAACTGAGGCTAGCGCACAGCCGTAAGGTTCTCTGAATCCGTCACGGTTAGCACAATGATTTCCTTAAGAGAAGTAATTGAAGTGGAACGCTCGATCGAGGCCTGCTTTCGCTACGTGGCCGATTTTCGGACCACTGTCGAATGGGACGCGACCGCATACAGCGCCAGCAAAACCACGGAGGAACCCGTCGGCTTAGGGAGCGAGTTCTCGCTGCTCTGCCGAGCCGGTCCAACAAGCGTATCGATCCAGTACACCATTGTGGAATACACCCCCTGGCAATCGATTGTCCTGGAGGGAAAAAGCCGCTGGTTCACTGTGCGAGATGTCATCACCTTTGAAACGCGAGACGCCAGTACCACTAGGATCACTTATTGCGCCGATTTCACCTACCGGTTCGGCTTGCGCACGCTCGCACAAAAGACAGAAGCGGCCATGCGAGCTTTAGGTCGCAAAAGCCTGCTCGGGCTCACTCGCGCACTAGAGGACAACAATCCATCCCCCGCTGCGAGCCCTACCACCGCAAAACGGGACAAAAACCTCTTCACCGCGCTTAAGTGCTTTACCCGGGCAGGATACCGGACCGGTCGACGCACCTGGGCGCCAATGAGCACTGACATGGCCGAAAAGCATGTGGTGCTTACCGGCGCCAGTGCGGGCTTAGGTTTTGAGACCGCTGTGGCCTTACTTGAAGCCGGCGCCACGCTCACCCTCGTCATCCGCGATCCGAATAAAGTCACATCGATGCAGGCGGCATTACAAGAGAGGACTGGCCGGCAAGCCGATCGAGTGGAGCTGGCTGATCTCAGTTTACTGAGCCACGTCAACGCGCTCAGTGAGCGCTTGCTGAGCGCTAATCGACCCATTGATGTGTTAATCAACAACGCAGGCGCCTTGTTTAACGATTACTGCCAAACGTCGGAGGGCATCGAGACCAGCGCCGCACTGCTGCTGTTGTCGCCGTGGCGCCTGACCGAGGCGGTGCATCCTCTCCTGGCTCACCATGACACGCCCGCCCGTGTGATTAATGTGGTGTCAGGGGGCATGTATACGCAGAAACTGCAGTGTGAATCACTGGTGATGTCAGAAGATGACTACCGCGGATCGGTCGCCTACGCGCGCGCGAAGCGTGCCCTGACTGTGCTCACTGAATTGTGGTCAGCGCAATGGCGAGACGACCGTATTGTGGTCAATGCCATGCATCCTGGCTGGGCCGATACGCCAGGCGTACAAGGTGCACTGCCGGGTTTCAGACGCCTAACGCATCGCGTGCTGCGCTCTTCCCAAGAGGGTGCTGACACGATCGTATGGCTTGCTCGCGCTCGCGAGGCGGATAAAACCAGCGGTCAATTATTTCTCGATCGTGAGCCACGGACAACGCACCTGCGCCAACGCACGCTCGAATCGGCTGAGGAGAGAGCTGCTTTGCAGCCCTGGTTGACTCAGATCTACTCGACCCTCGATCTCGCCGAGAGCACTTGAGGGAAAGCGCCGGTGGCGTTACTTTGACCGCTCGATCATTTACCGGCATGCCGTCATGAATCACGCACTCGACCCCTATACGCCCCACTTTGCAGATGACGCTATCGATGACGCGCGGCAGCGCTTAGCGCAAACACGCTTTCCCGAAGCCGAAACCGTTGAGGACTGGCAGCAAGGCGTGCCGCTGAGTTATTGCCAAGAACTGGTTCGCTATTGGCGAGACGACTACGATTGGCACAGAGTGCCGAATCAACTCTCTCAGTACGAAAATTGGATGACTGAGCTGGACGGGACCCTCATTCACGTTGTCCACGTCCGTAGCCCCCATAGTGATGCCAAGCCCCTCCTGATGACGCATGGCTGGCCGGGTTCGGTGCTTGAGTTTCTGAACATTATTGGCCCGCTGACTGATCCGACAAAATGGGGTGGCCAGCCCGAGGACGCCTTTCATCTGATTATCCCAAGTCTTCCTGGATTTGGTTTTTCGGGAAAGCCCACTGGGCCTGGGGTTGGTATCGATCGCATTGCCATCATGTGGGACGCTCTCATGCTGCGTCTGGGCTACAGGCAGTACGTGGCGCAAGGTGGCGACTGGGGATCCTTAGTCACGCACGCCTTGCTACTCAATGACGCCCTCCACTGCCAAGCGGGACATGTGAACTTACCCCTGGTACTGCCTGACGAAGAGACGCTGTCCTCAGACGACGCAGGGGAGCAAGCCACGATGGCAGCCGCGCTTCACTACCAAGCACATGAAGCGGGATACTCCAATCAGCAGAGTACGAGGCCGCAAACATTAGCCTATGCGTTAGCAGATTCTCCCGCCGGTCAAATGGCATGGATTATTGAAAAATATGCACAGTGGACCGACTCGATTCGGCATAACGCCAGACATCCTGAGAACGTGATTGCTCGCGATGTGCTGCTGGATATCGTGACCCATTACTGGATGACCAATTCGAGTGGCAGTAGCGCGCGATTGTATTGGGAGAGCTTTAAGACGCCAGACTACCGCCCTATTCAAGCTCCGATGGGCATCTCGCTATTCCCTAAGGAACTCTTCATCTGCACAGAGCGGCTCGCAAAAACCCGATACCAAAATCTGGTGACGTTCAGTCATCAGCACACACAAGGGGGGCATTTTGCAGCACTCGAGCAGCCGCAAGCCCTCATTAGCGACGTGCGCGAGTGGCACGCCGCGCTACGCGCAACCGGATATCGCTGAGACATGACAACCGCTGAACCCGATAACAACGATTCAACAGGCGATCCATATTGGCGCGCGAGACATCAACTGGCGTCGGCCGCGCGCCAGTTAAACGAAACATTAATCAGTAGGGATATTCCAGCAGAGCAGGCACTCGAGTTGAGCAATGAACTCTCCCGTCTCGCAGCGTCTCTGCACGACTTGCCCCAAGTCAGAGGCCTGATGGATATGGTAGGTCGGCGACCGCAGGACGGCATCGATACGATCATGGGGGAGTTTGTCGCCATGGCTGGCCGCAGTCACCCATGCTCACCTGATCTAACCTGGCACGCAGAGCCTCACCAGCTGCAGGGAACCGTGACTTTTAGTCAGGCCTTTGAAGGGCCTCCCGGACACGTCCACGGCGGTTGGGTGGCTGGCATTCTAGACCACTTGATGGGGATGACTCACGTTCATATGGGACAACCCGGGATGACGAGCGGGTTGACGGTTCGGTATCTCAAACCCACTCCGCTAAGACAAACCATTGCGATTAGCGCCGTCGCCGAGGAACTCGATCAACGACGCACCGAGGTCAAGGCTGAAATGCGCTGCGGCGAAACCATCACCGCCATTGCGAGTGCCATTTTTGTGCGGGTCGACCGGGCTGCGTTTGGCATCGAGTCCCCATGAACGCTGAAGCCCGCATGACCCCTAGAGGCGCTTGTAAACGGTCGCACCCGCAATGATTGTCCGATCCACTTTGAGTGACCGGATGTCCGGTGCGGTGAGTGGGTTATCAGACAGCACGACCAAATCGGCATACTTCCCCGGTTCGATTGAGCCAATGACATCATCCATGAACACCTGCCACGCGGCATCGATCGTCACCGCACGAAGGGCCGAAAGCCGATCGATACGTTGATCTGGGCCAATGATCGCGCCGCCTGTGCTCTTTCGTTCCACTTGGCTCCAAACAGCCTGTAGCGGCAACATGGGGGTGACGGGCGTATCAAGATGAGAGCTAAAACGAACGCCCGCCTCTAATGCCCATCGCGCAGGACTCATATTAGCCGCCCGCTCTGGCCCCATGAATATCGCGGCATGACGATCACCCCAGTAATAGGTGTGAGCGGAGAAAAAACTGGGTGTTACACCGAGCTCAGCCATTCTCGCTATCTGGTCTTCGCGGGTCATTTGCGCATGAATCATCAAGGGCCTCGCTTCTGCCCATGGGTGCTGTTGCATTGCGTACTCGATCGCATCCAGTCCATCCTCTATCGATGCATCGCCATTACAGTGAATTGCCACTTGAATACGCTGCTCATAGAGTCCAGCCACTTGCTGGAACAGCATGTCACGAGGCACCGATGCGTAACCCCGGTAGTCCGCATCGCCTTTAAACGGCACGTGATAAGGCGCCGATAAATAGCCGGTGTAACCCTGAATACTGCCGTCAGCAATAATTTTGACCCTCGGCGCCGAAACCTTCGCCTTGGCAAAACTGTCGAGGGTCACGCTCCCGTCCAGCAGCTGCTCGCCCACTTCCTCAAACAAGGGAAACAAGGCGACTCGCTGAGGGAACTGATTCAACTGACTCAAGAGTCCCAGCAATGTCGCCACTGTGGTGGGCATACCTCCCGCCGACGCCGTCGTGACCCCCACGACAAGGTACTCCTCCGCCGCCTGAGTCGTCATGCGGACAGCATCCATCGCACTCAAATCGAGGGTGTATTCCCAAACTGCTCGCGCAGCGGTCTCTTCCAGAACCCCATTGGGGCGTCGGCCACCCTCTGAGCTCAGATCTCTTACGATGACGCCACCCTCTGGATCCGGTGTTGCCGCATCGATTCCCAATATGGCGAGGCCGGCGCTGTTAACGACGACCAAGTGCCCGGAAACATGAACAATCGCTACTGGGCGATCGGATGCCACCTTATCGAGATCATCGCGATTGGGATGCCGCTGCTCAGCGAGCAGCGTGTCGTCATAACCGTGACCTACGATCCAGCCATCAGCGCGGATTTTCGCGAGGCGGGATAAACGCTCCAATAGCTCCGACAGATTTGTCACCTCACCAATAGGCGGGCTGTTCAGGTCTGCGGAAAACACCGTCTGACCTGACCCAGGAAAATGGCCATGGGCATCGATAAATCCGGGCAAAACACTGCGCCCTCTCAGGTCGACGACCATCGTATTGTCTCCGGCTAACGCCAACATCTCCTCAGATGAACCCACTGACTCAATCAGCCCCTCGCGCAGACTCACGGCCTCGTGCACCGTGCCCACGGCATCCATCGTCAGCACATTACCGTTGACATAAATCTCGTGCTCGGGCGCAGACGGTGGACGAGTGGCGATCGCCACCAGCACCAAAATACCGCCTACAAAAGCCATTAATATCAGTATGGTTACACGCCAATTCATAAGCACTCTCTAGTTTTAAAATTGCGGGGCTGCTTCGCTCATCGACGCAGCAAGGTCGTTAATAATGAGGTGGTGGTGGCTCAGGTGATCCGTCTCCCACCGCATCTAGGCGAGCACCCTGCTCTCCTAATCGCTCGCGCAAGAGCTCCACGGTCCGTTCAAGCTTCAAGATTTCTCTTTGCTGTTGTGACAGCGCCTGATCTAGCGTCTGAACCGCATCCTCCAAAAAGGCGAGTTGCGCTTCTAATTGGGCGGTATCACTCATATGCACTTCCATCACTGCGATGTCTCAATGCTACTATAACTCTGCCACTGACTGACGGAGCAACCTCTTGGCTTCTTCTAGCAACACCAGAGCGGTGTACCGCACCGACGGGGGCAAACTATGCCCACAGTGCCAACGTCCCGTCACCGGTTGCGTGTGCAGGGAGCACCGCCCCGCATCAGTGGGCGATGGCATTGTGCGTATACGCCTCGAAAAAAAAGGGCGCGGCGGTAAATGGGTCACCGTGATAGAGGGCATTCCAGAGCACCCCGATCGCCTAAAAGCATTGTCTAAACAACTCAAACAACAGTGCGGCGTTGGCGGCGGAGTCAAAGACCTCAACCTCGAGATACAGGGGGATCAGCGGCTTCCCTGCCAGCAAAAGCTGCAAGCGTTAGGCTATGTCGTTAAGTTATCCGGCGGTTGAGCTCGTCATTTTCAACAGCGTTTTTTGCCCTGTCTTCCGAGCGCCGTAATCGGCCACCGCAGTCGCTGACAAAGACGCTTGCAGACTTAAGCGAGAGGAATAATGACTTAAAAAAGTACTGTCAATCTCGTCGACGACACGTTTCCGCATCCGAGCGACACGATCAGGTCCGGCGCGATTCATAAACGGGGTTAACAACCAGCCACTGACCGACCATACCCAACCATAACCGCGCGTTAACTCAGTCGCGCTCATGTCCAGCTGCCCATAGATGTACGCCTGCTTCACCTCCTCAGACCCATAGCGGGACCAAGGTCCGGTCTGCGCCGCTGCAATCTCCATCGCCGTTAAAATGCGATTAACCAAACGACCGCCGCCTATTGCGTCGAAAGCAACGGTTGCCCCTGTCGCTTTAAGCGCTTTGATCAGCTCCGGCATAAACTGCTCTGACTGCGTATTCAACACCCACTCAGCACCCATGTCCCGTAACAACGTGACTTGGGCTTCAGAGCGAACAATATTCACCAGCGGGATTTTATCGGCCTGACAGAGGCGCACCAGCATCTGGCCTAAATTAGACGCGGCAGCGGTATGCACCATCGCACCATGGCTCTCCATATCACGGGTCTCGAGAAAGCCCAGTGCCGTCATGGGATTCACAAAGCAAGACGCAGCCTGTTCAGCACTGATCGTGTCGGGAAATGCGATGCATTGCGCTGCTGGTAAGCAGCGGTATGCCGCGTACATTTCACCACCAAACATGCCCACTCGCTGACCGAGCAGCGCTTGCGCTGCCTCACCGTCCCCCGCAGCAATCACGCGCCCACTCCCCTCATTACCGACTCCCATCCAATGACCAACGCGTGGCGCCATTGCCCGCATGGCGGCTGCGGGTACGTCCAACAACAACGCGGGCTGCCCATTCCGCTCCACCTCTTGCACAGTCGATAGATCAGCCGCACCAAACATCAAGCCCAAATCAGACGGATTAATGGGCGCTGCCTCGACCGCCACCACCACCTCATCTGGCTTGGGATCAGGAATCGTGATCTCTACTAATGCACACTCCACGGTGGCATTCTCATGAACACAGCTTTGCATCTGCAATGCCTTCATTTCTGTCTCCTCCAAAAAAAGCTTATCAATAGCTTGCTGCCCGCTCAGACTCGGACAGCAAAAAACCCGTCACCCCACTTCGAGCGCGATAGATGACAGTGTACGCAAGGACCGCTTGTACATATTCCCGGGTCTCTCCAAAAGGCAACGAATCCACCCACTGATCGACGGGCAACTCACCAGAAGACCAACGAGAGACACGGCTTGGTCCCGCGTTGTAAGCGGCTAACGACTTCACACGATTAAGCTCGTAGCGCCGCATGAGTTCGCGGTAATACGTCGCGCCTAACAGGATGTTTGTACTGGGCTGGTACAAAGAGGCGTCGCCACGATAACGGGTGTTCTGCTTTACCGCCATACTGCGAGCCGTCGATGGCATTAATTGCATCAACCCCCTCGCCCCCACTTTGGATCGTGCGAGCGGGTATAATCCACTCTCACGTCGGGCAATCGCAATCAGCTCGTAAGCGTCAAGCTGCTGGAGCGCCGCGATGCGTTGAAACTCCTCCCAATGAACAGCGGGAAACCGCAGGTCAATCCGATCCCAAATAGCACCTGAGTTCGCCGCGTCTATGGCAAGATCAAACCAGTTTTGCTCGATCGCGATGTCCCCTAAGCGCTCGCGATCAGTCGGTGAGACCTGATTGAGTGTGTGGCGCCATTGCTCTTTAGCCAGTCGCTGCTGCTTTAACACCAGCAGCTCATGCACCCTCCCCACCCCCAACCAAATGGCCGGACTCTGAGGTCTATCGAGTGCCGGCGGAACGCGCGCATTGAGCTGATAAGCGGCGCCCAAATGGTCAGCGGCTAAAAACCCGTGAAAGCTTCTACTCTGCGAGAGCGCTTCCCAAAGCGCTTCAGTTGAACCCAATCCAAGCTGATCACGGCTGCGTGCGTCCCAGTAACGCCATCGATCTTGCCCCTGAGCAGACGAGGACAGCCAACGCAAGCCACGCTGAATAGCGGCCCACTCACCGCGCGCAATCTGCTTGCGCAACCAGATGAGTGTTAACTCGTCATCACGCAAACGTTCTATCTCCGTATCGACCCAGCCCGCGGGCGCAGGCGCTCTTTCGGCGAATAGGCTGTGACGCACAATCGACCCCCTCATCAGGTCAGACTGCTCCGGGGTTAAGCGATGCCTCTCGGCCAATGCCGTCATGGTTTTATAAGCTCTACTAGGGCTCAACTGCGCTAGGCGGAAGACACCGTAGGCGATGATATCGCCATGGCGTAACGTATCCTGATAGTGCTCCTCCTCAATGCGAGAAGGCCGCCGATACACGGCGCCCAATTCATCAAGATCTCGCTGCAATGCGTTGCCAGCGAAACGCTTCAGATACCGAATAAGATGCCCGTTCTTCGCCTTAAAGGCCTTCAGCGCGCGCGACCAAATCAGCGCGTCGTCTGGCCCGCCCGCTGCCATCCAGCGATCAAATAAAGGATTACACGCATCATCTTGTGAAAAGCCGACATCCCATAGGGTTGCGGCCCCCCCATAGGCTATAGCCGGTTCGCCAGTGGCCAGCTGCGCGCGGTAGTAGTGGCATTGCAGCTCCACCATGGCAGGCGGCTCTTCCAAGACCCCCAGAAAAGCGCGCCAGCGACGATCTTGAGCCTTGTGTCGTAGATACGCGACCAAGAATCGACTCGCAAGCGGGGTACCTTGGGCACGAGCAATAAACGTCTTGGCATCCCCAGGCGTCATATCATGCAGGAGCCCCAAATTGGTTGAGAAATCGAGATCAATCCTGAGCGGATAATCTGCTAAAGCGGATCGTATTTCGCGGTAGCGATTGCCTGCACCTGAATCAAGCTCCGCCAGAGCCTCCTCATACAGCGTCCGTTCAACAGCCCATTGATCAACGGAGGGTATCGGAGACGCTTCACTACCCAACGCCGCCGAGCAAAACAGCCACCCCAGACAAGCAGCCCTGCTCAGGAAGCGAAGCGCCGCCATAAGCCTCAAAATGATCGTGTGATACAACCTCAACACCCTATAAAAATGCAATACAAGTCTCCGCTTTTCAGTCACAAAGCGGTAGGATTTCGATCCTCTGAGCGCTGGACGCCTATCCATGGAATCGACAACCGTTAAATTAACAGAATACAGCCATGGTGCGGGCTGTGGTTGCAAAATTGCGCCAGATGTCCTGTCACGGATTCTTGCTGGCGAGCCCTCCGAGAAGATACGCGCTGCGTTTCCCGAACTGCTGGTGGGTCACCATTCTCGAGATGATGCGGCCGCTGTTGAATTGCCCGATGGTCAGGTCATTTTGTCGACCACCGACTTCTTCATGCCGGTAGTGGATGACCCCTACGACTTTGGCCGAATCGCTGCCACCAATGCCATCTCCGATATCTATGCCATGGGCGGCAGGCCATTGGTTGCTGTCGCCATTCTTGGCTGGCCGGTCAATGTACTAGACCCCGCTATCGCGAACCTGGTGATTCGCGGCGGCCGGGATGTCTGCAGCGCACTCGGCTTCGCACTGGCCGGCGGACACAGTATTGATGTGCCAGAGCCCATTTTTGGCTTAGCCGTGACCGGCATCGTGCCGCCCTTAAATCTTAAACTTAACAGCGCAGCCAAAGCGGGCGATTGCTTGCTGCTTACCAAGCCTATCGGTATTGGCATTCATACCACCGCCGAAAAACAACGCCAGTTGCTAGACACCCATCAAGGGCTCGCTACAAAAGTCATGTGCGAAGCCAACACGATCGGCGCAAAACTGTCAGAAATAGGCGCCGTTCATGCATTGACCGATGTCACAGGCTTTGGCTTGGCGGGCCATTTACTCGAGGTGTGCAATGGCGCCGGCTTAGATGCCACACTGAATCTCAGCCGCATCCCTGAGCTGCCTGGCCTCGATGACTATATTGCCAAGGGATGTGTACCGGGCGGCACCGAGCGAAACCATGCTGCCTACGGCACTGCCCTCCCCGACCTGACACAGAGAGAAAAAGCCCTGTTGTGTGACCCACAAACCAGCGGAGGGTTGCTGATCGCCGTTTCCGAAGCGTCGCTGCATGAAGTGCAAGCGGTGCTGCACGACAACGGCCTGCCCCAAGAGGTCATTGGTGCACTCAGCACTCGATCTGGCGCAACCTCTCAAATCACATTGTCCTCAATGTGATGGACGAGATCGACGACCTCGCGTCACTTTTTCTCCGTGATATCCCGCTGATTGATACGCGGGCACCGGTCGAATTCAATAAGGGCAGCCTACCCCTCGCCATTAATCTCCCCCTGATGATCGACGCAGAGCGAGAAGCGGTGGGCATCTGCTACCAACAACAGGGACAAGCTGCGGCCATTCGGCTAGGGCACGAACTCGTCAACGGCGAATTGAAAGCGGATCGTTTGAACCAGTGGATCCGTTTTACACAGCAGCACCCTGACGGCGCACTGTTTTGTTTCCGTGGGGGTTTACGATCAGAAATCACACAAAACTGGCTTAAAGAGCAAGGCATCCGCTATCCCCGCATTCGCGGAGGCTACAAAGCGATGCGACGCTGGCTCATCGAGGCGGTGGAAAAAACCTGCGCGAACACGCCCCTGTTACTGTTAGGCGGAAAAACGGGCTCAGCAAAAACCCGGGTGCTCAATGAGGGCTTTATGGGCAACCCCATCACAGGGAGCATCGACCTAGAGGGCCTCGCTAATCATCGTGGGTCGGCATTTGGTAAACGAGTCACCGCGCAACCGACTCAAATTAGCTTCGAGCTCGCGGTGGGTATCGAAATGGCAAAGCGTTATGCCGAGGACCCATCACGCCTTATTTTAGAGGACGAAGGCCGCTTGATAGGTCGCTGCGCCCTGCCCCTGCCGTTGCAAGCGGCTCGCCATCACGCTGACTGGATTCAGCTCGAGGTGCCTCTGGAAGATCGCGTTCAGCATTCTTACGATAACTACATCCTCAGCAATCTTGAAGAAATGCTGACCCCTTCGGCTGACTGGGACACCGCTTTTAACGAATTCGAGCGAGGGTTACTCGACGCACTCAGCCGGATTCAAAAACGTCTTGGTGACACACGATACCGTGCGCTGCATGCAGAGCTGACCGCCGCACTCAGTAGCCATCGGCTCGGCGATCCTGAGCCACATAAAAAATGGATCGAAGTGCTACTGACGCAATACTACGACCCCATGTACAACTATCAGATGGCCAAAAGAGTTCAGGCGCCGATCTTTCGTGGCAATGAGTCAGAGGTGATCGGTTACCTCACAGCCTAGCGATCGCTCATTGCGGCAGACAACCCGCAATCGAACGCTCGATCCTATCCCTTCGCGCAATGATTCAAGCTCTTAACGTATCAACGGGACACATCATGCATCGCCTGCCCTCTGGCATCGATCACCCTCTGTAAGAGACTGCGCTGGTGAATCTCGCCATCGCGCCTAAATCTCGCGGATAAAAAAAAGGGCCCCGAAGGGCCCATTTATCGAAGAACAACGCTCGATTAGAATTTGACGTTGATCGCGAGGTTATATCGACGGCTCAACGTATCAAATGTAGAGGGATAGGTGTTACCGCTGTTATAGCCAGTTGCTCCAATGAAGGCACCGGTCAGCGGTGGATCTTCATCAAACACATTGGAGATAACAGCCCTGATGCTGATGTTATCAGTGACCTGATAACGGGCAGACAGATCGAACACATCATAATCGCCGGTCTCGTTGAAGTTAACCGAGCCTAGATCTGCATCGCGCTCATCGGGTAACGTGCCAGTAAACGCGGTATCGGTGTCTCGGTCCTCATACTCTGCGCTCGCAATAAAACGCCATACCAATGAGACATCCAGATTCCGCCACCCAACCGTGTTTCGCCAGTTGTAAGTCAGGTCCGGCTGAATAGAAGCACAGTTTGAGCTGTACAAGCCGACACACTCACGATTAAGGGAAACACCCTCTACAGCTTGGAACGTGGAGGTGTCTGTGTAGTTACCGGCGAAAGAGCTCATCCAGCGCACCGACCCAAAGTCATGGGCGTAGCTGACAGAAAAATCGTAGCCCTTGCCGGCAAGCTTCCCTGTATTAGCAAGCTGCAGTGGCAGACCTTTAACAACGTTGTCGTCACCACTCAAACCACCATCGATCGGCGATCGAACAATGCCGGCACAGGCAGCATTGGCTGGGCTCGGATTATCGAAACACAGGGCAATAGCATCGCTCTCAGTGGGAGTAGAAATCGCCTTGGTAATCTCGATATCGTAGTAATCCACGCTGAAGGTCAGATTGGGAATTGCGCTCGGCGTCGCAACAAACCCGATGGTAAAGCTGTCAGACTCCTCTGGCTGAACATTGAGGTTTCCACCTGTAGTGATGTTCACCTGACCCGCCGCTGGCTGAGGAATAAACCCGATAGAGGTTGAAGGAGCACCCTGCGCAGCACAGGTGTCTTTCAAACTACCCGAGGGAACAAACCCACTGTTTGTGCCGTCGTCGCCAACTGAAGCACAAGGATCAACCGAAAGATTACCCAATTGTGTGATCACGGGAGCGAACAGCTCTCCGATGTTGGGGGCACGTACTGCGCGGGCGAATGTCGTCCGGAACCGCAGATCTTCGGATGGAGCCCAGGTGAGACCAAGCTTATAGGTATCAGTGGAGTAACCACTGGCTCCGTCGGCCTTAACTTCGTAGTCTGAGTAGCGGTAACCTGCTTCAAGCGACAAATCTTCGATGAGTCGCCGTCCTTGAATCAGGGGCACTGCAACCTCGACAACTGCTTCGATGACGTCATACCCGCCAATGATGTTCGGCGCAGCAGATCCACCGCCACCGAGATCACCACTCTGTGAAAGCAAATCTGAGGCCTGCTCGCCTTGGTAATCGCGGTATTCAGCGCCCAATGCAAAGCTCATTGAATCTGATGCCGTTGGCAACGTCAGACCCAGATCGCCAGCGAAACTACCTTTGATCTGCGTCATATCAAAAATTGTGGAGACGTTACTCTCGCCGCCCGAAAGATAGGCGTTCATCTCTGGTGTGATTGATCCCGTTGGGCCGAACCAGTCTACCGGCACACATCCTGACGCGGTGTTGTTACAGCCGTCCGGACCCGCCAATAAACTCTGACGGAACCTAGACTTTAACCAGTACCCCTTTTGGACTTGGGTTTGGTCACTTTTTCCGTAAGACGTCATCACATCCCACTGATAGTTATCAGCGATGTTGCCCTTTACGCCGAGGGAGAAATTGTAGTAACGCGCGGTGTATTCGCTGATGCGCGGACCGCCCTCTACATTACGACGCCGAAGCTGCGTGTCGTAAGTAAGATAGTTTGGATCGTTAGGGCCCGTCGCAGCCCCAGCGGCGTCGCAGGCTGATTGACTGAATTTCGGCGTGTACACACCCTCTGCCGGGTCAGTGTCGAATGCACAGATCGCGTTGCGTTGCGCGTCAGACAAGAACGGATGGTTCAAAGCAACGGTTACGCTGTCTCCAAACGCGCCAGACGGGGCAATCAAGGTATTGACGGTGTTTTCGTTGAACAACGCCGTCGCATATACCTGCACTGAGTCCGTCACGTCATAATTAATGGTCGAGTACATGTTGTACGTTTCAAGTGGGGTTTGATAAACGTTGGACGGACCATAGTTATAAGGCGTGAAGGCGCTGGCAAAGGTTCTGTCGTCTTGAACGCCGCCGAGCGCGAGGTTTCCGTTATCTGTGCCGGTCGGGTTGACATTACCCATGCGAGTGTTGAACGAACCCAGTCCAGAACCACCCCGATTACCGCTCCAATAAAAAAGGACGTCCTCGCCATATCGCCGATCACCCTGATAGACAGGTTCAATGTCGCGATATCCTAAACTGAGCGTGGCGTTACCTTTGCCGCCATTAAGATCGGCGCCGATAGTCACGGCCACTGCCTTCTCTTCTCCATCGTTCTCGGAGGTCTCTCCCCAATCCGCGGTAATTTCCACGCCAGTGAAGTTTTTCTTGGTAACCACGTTGACAACACCGCCGATAGCGTCGGCACCATAGGTTGTGCTCGCACCACCGGTGAGCACGTCAATCCGCTCCACCATGGCCATTGGAATGTTGTTGAGGTCGAAGCGCCCAGACAATTCCGAGGGGGCAAGCCGAACACCATCAATCAGTACGACGTTACGGTTGCTGCCTACACCTCTGAGGTTGACATATGAAAAGCCACCGTTGCCGTTGTTTACGTTTGCCCCGATGCTGGGGACCACGCCCGGGATTTCCCGCAAGATTTCTTCTGCGTTGAGTGCGGCCTGCAGATCTATCTCATCACGCGTGACAACCTGAATAGGCGACGAGCTCTCGAAATTAGCATTTTTGATCAGTGTACCCGTGACCACTACTTCCTCAAGCTCTTCGTCCTGCGCGAACCCCAAGCTTGCAGCCGCGCTCATTCCTAGCGCCGTCAGGATGGCGCTAGCCAACTTCAGTTTTTTGTATTGTGGGTAATTCATACGTTGTTTTTCCTATTCACGTTGCGTTTGAGTGCCTTTTTGAGTGCCTTATGCGTGCCGTGCGACAGACGCATATCGTTAGCCTCTAACGGGCTCTTGACACCTTACTCCGGATGCGTAAAACACTGCTGCTCCTTCCGGCGCGATTTTGCTCCCAGTCAAAGCGTCTCCGCAACTGTGAAAATTACGCATTAAGGCCAAGTGAGGTTCAGCGCTATTCGAGCAAACCTCGTCAACAAATGAGCTTGAAGGCTGGTGGGGAGATCATGCGGACCAACGCAACCACGAAACGCTGGGGCGCGCTCCGTTACTGGAGTTATTGCTTCTAGTAGCCTGCTTTAGTGCTCGATTCTTTTCTTTTCGCAACGATCTGCATTCTCAGCGAGCAAAATAGACCTACGTCCCATTTAAGGTAAACTCGCCCCGCTGCTCCCTGTAGTTAAACAGGATATAACTACCGCCTCCTAAGCGGTGATTCCAGGTTCGAGTCCTGGCGGGGAGGCCAATAAGATCCAAACGCGCGCGAAACAGGAATCGACAAAAGACTCGAGCAAACAATAGATTCGCACCCTAAGGCGTGCGGAATTGAGCCAGCCATGGGGTATGATAAACAAAAGTTAGGTAAGGTCGATTATGAACCGAATCCAAAAACTGTGTGTGCTCATCTGTCTGTTTTCGCCCTTCGTCATATACGGGAGCTACGCCCGAGGCGCCCCCGTTGATGAATTGATCTTATTTTGGGGAATCTTTGTGACCAGCTTCTTCGGCATCTTTCTCTACCGAGAGAAGTCACTGTCATAAAAATCGCTCCCGGCTCACCCCGAATCCTGATTTGGAAAAGATAATGAGATCACTAATGACGATTGCCTCACTGGCGTTACTTTGCGCTTGTTCTGATCGGTCGAACGGCTCGATGTACTTCGATTGCTCAATGAAATGGGGCCCACGACACCTAATGGAGCTCAACCTCTCAGAAAAGACAGCGAATCTTGACTGGGGATTTTATGCAAAGCGCTTGGCAGGGAATGTCCATCCTTACGAGGTCATTGAGGTCTCCGATGAGCTAGTCACGATCGCGACCCCCCGTGCATCGACAGAAGAGTACAAAGAACGCCAGATCTCGCGAACAGATGGACAGTTCGTCGTCAGTGTCGAGGGCGAAGTCAGTAAATCATCCGGTGTCTGCACTCAAATAGATAACCCGTATGGTGAGCGAAGCTTCTGAGTGACCCAATGCCTTAGAAGCCTGCATAGAGCCCTCGACCTTACGCTGAGGAATTGCTGGTTAAAGCAGTCCTTGGGAGCGTGGTTTTTATGGTTCCAATGCTAAGAGCGGATGCTGGCCAGGCCTTTTTTACGACACGCGCGAGGTCATATCGTTTCAAACACCCCCCTGCTTCGACCCGCTAGATGATGGCTTAGCCTACAGTATCGGACCATCCACCATTGTTACTGTATGGTGGTGCCCGAAACAATGGAGATGACTATTGCTCCCGTTTATTTGGTTGATCATTGATATTGGCATCGCGCTGGCGTACATCGCTGCGCCGTGGTTAATTCTGTCAC
>JABJAS010000114.1 GCA_018666055.1 Halieaceae bacterium
ATAAAGCTAAAATGTATGGCGGATTTCACCGTGTTCTTCCGCCAAATCAGGGGTGGTTCGTACCAGTATGGTTGGTTACACATGTGGACCTCCACCGCACAGAGAAAGTTCAAGCGATGCTACGGTGCATAAAGCGCGCTCGTCAGAATGAATGATCTGGAGGGTGCCGTTAAACAAATAAGAACCCCCATCAGATTGCTGGCTTAGCCTAAATCTATGCGCTCAATAGTTGACGCCACTCAGGGAGAGCAGCGGCACGGTTCAGCTTGAAATTAGTCCGTGAGTAGCGATGTACACCCCATAAAATACTAATCTCAAATGAACCTACAACGCTAATACTAAAGGCCCAAGGTCCAAGGCGCGGGGCCCGTGATCCGGGGTCCCCGGTCCATGGTCCTACTGCTCAACTGTAGCGATTAGGCACAGTAACCCCTGCCGTTGATCCACGGACCGCGGCCCAAGCAAAACCATCCAACGCAAATTGAGCGCAGTACAGGGTAAATGCATGATGTAGATGCCTGCTCTATTGTCTGTGGCCCATGGCTCTTGGTACTTGGTTTCCGGTCCACGGGCCTGAGTGAGATGGTCCAGGAACCCCTGGCCAGGTTTCATGTAGCGGAATGAAAAGTGCTTTGTCATTAGACGACGCTACAAAGTCGCTTGTCTGATCTCAAGTAGTAGTGTCTGACAGTGCCATGCAGCACTCTTTTCACAATGTTCATTTTTTAATCACTTGCGCCCATCTTTTGCTCAATCCGGCAAAATTTCCATAAATCCACGCAACACCCAATCCCTTTCTTGTCGGGCGCAAAAATTCCTACCACCCCTCCCTAGACAGAAACGCGTTGAGGATCGAATGACAGCTCATCATTCCATAAAAAGCGATGTCGTCCTTCAGCGTGCTCGCGGGATGCTGAATATCAGCGTTGTGCGCAGTTCGGATGACCGATCGCGCCTTAAAGACCTTCGCCAGCAAGGTTCCTACCGTGCGATTTTTCCGCGCCCTATTCTGGGCACCGTGGAAGCCGTGATTATCAACACAGCTGGCGGCATCACGGGCGGGGACGAATTCGCAACCGCAATTGCAGCCAACGATCACGCCAAAATCAGCGTCACAACTCAAGCCGCTGAGCGCATTTACCGAGCCCGCGAATTTACATTAGGTTCAATGCAAACACGACTTTGTGCTAAAGCAAACGCGCAGCTTTATTGGTTGCCTCAGGAAACGATCCTGTTTGAGGGCTCCCGACTTTGCAGGCGTTTAGAGGCAGAAGTCGCTGAAGACTCAAAGTTCTTGATGGTCGAGCCATTGATTTTTGGAAGGGAAGCCTCTGGGGAAACCCTTAAGTCGTGTTACCTTGACGACAGTGTTTGCATAACCACTGGCGGAAAGCCAATCTACGTCGATCGTATAAAACTCAGCGGTGACGTCGCCTCGATCCTCAAACGGCCTGCGGTTGCGAATGGTGGGCGCGCAATGGCGAGCATTGTTCTTGTCGACCCTACAGCCAAAGCGATGCTTGCAGGTGTTCAAGCTCTGCTCCCCTCCTCTGCGGGTGCCAGCCTTTTGGCCGACAATATACTTGTTGTCCGCTTGCTTTGTGCTGACAGTTTTGCACTGCGCAATGCACTGCTCCCGATCCTGAAACACCTAACCCACAATGCAGTTCCCAAAAACTGGAGGCTTTGAACGATGCAATTAACCCCACGCGAAAAAGACAAACTGCTGGTGGCTGTGGCCGCCGAAGTGGCACGCAAGCGACTCGCCCGTGGTGTGCAGCTGAATTACCCCGAAGCTATCGCCCTTATTGCTGACGCCGTTGTTGAAGGGGCACGCGATGGACGTTCTGTTGCGGATATGATGGAGGCCGGAGCCCACGTCATCACCCGCGATCAATGCATGGAAGGCATCCCTGAGATGATCCAGGACGTTCAAGTTGAGGCCACCTTTCCCGATGGGACCAAGCTGGTCACCGTTCACAACCCCATTCGATAGGAGCCCGCAATGATCCCCGGAGAAATTTTCCCCGCCGATGGCGACCTCATCCTAAACGCAGACCGCGAGGCCATTACCCTTATGGTCGCAAATACAGGCGACCGCCCTGTGCAGGTCGGCAGCCACTATCACTTTACTGAAAGCAATGCCGCATTAGATTTTGACCGCACGGCCGCCTATGGCCGCCGCCTTGATATCGCGCCGGGCACCGCCGTGCGGTTTGAACCGGGCCAGCGGCGCGAAGTCAATTTGATCGAGATGTCAGGCGCGCGCCGTGTCTTTGGTTTTAACAACAAAGTTATGGGAGACCTCTAATGGCCACGCCTATTAACCGCGCCGATTATGCAGCTATGTTTGGTCCAACTGTTGGTGACAAAATTCGCCTGGCCGACACTGATTTGATTATCGAGGTCGAAAGCGACCTGACTGCTGAACGCACCAATGGTGATAACGGCATGACCTATGGTGAAGAGGTCAAATTTGGCGGTGGTAAAGTCATCCGTGACGGCATGGGCCAGTCCCAAACGACCCGTGCGGCGGGTGCTGTGGACACCGTTATTACCAACGCGCTAATTATTGATCACTCAGGAATCTACAAAGCTGATGTGGGTCTGCGCGATGGTCGCATCCACAAGATCGGCAAGGCTGGCAATCCCGATATGCAACCGGGCGTGGATATTATCGTAGGTCCTGGAACCGAAGTCATTGCTGGAGAGGGCCGCATCCTGACGGCGGGTGGTTTTGACAGCCACATCCACTTTATCTGCCCGCAGCAGATCGAAGATGCGCTGCATTCTGGTCTGACCACCATGCTGGGCGGGGGCACCGGCCCAGCGCATGGCACTTTGGCGACAACCTGCACACCAGGTCCATGGCACATTGGGCGCATGTTGCAGGCCGCGGATGCCTTTCCCATGAACCTTGCCTTCGCAGGAAAAGGCAACGCCAGCCAGCCCGGTGCATTGGTTGAGATGGTCAAAAGTGGTGCCTCAGCGCTAAAACTGCATGAGGATTGGGGCACAACCCCTGCCGCAATTGATTGTTGTTTGTCTGTGGCCGATGACATGGATGTGCAGGTTATGATCCACACTGACACGCTTAATGAGTCAGGCTTTGTTGAAACAACTGTGGCAGCGATGAAGGGCCGTACCATTCACGCCTTCCACACTGAGGGTGCGGGCGGTGGACACGCCCCCGACATTATAAAAATTTGTGGTGAAGAGCACGTGTTACCCTCCTCCACCAACCCGACGCGGCCCTATACTATGAACACCCTCGAAGAGCACCTAGATATGCTGATGGTATGCCATCACCTCGACAAATCCATCCCAGAGGATGTGGCCTTTGCCGAAAGCCGCATTCGCCGTGAAACCATTGCAGCGGAAGATATCCTGCACGACATGGGGGCTTTTTCGATCATAGCCTCTGACAGCCAGGCGATGGGCCGTGTGGGCGAGGTATTGATCCGCACATGGCAAACCGCTGATAAGATGAAAAAGCAACGTGGCAGGCTGGCGGAAGAAACAGGCGACAACGATAATTACCGTGTGCGCCGCTATATTGCAAAATACACGATCAACCCCGCGATTGCTCACGGGATCAGCAATGAAATTGGCAGCATCACTGAGGGAAAACGGGCCGATCTGGTGGTGTGGAACCCTGCGTTTTTTGGCGTGAAACCAGAGATGGTTGTGATGGCAGGCACAATCGTTTGTGCGCAGATGGGCGATCCAAACGCCTCAATTCCGACCCCGCAGCCAGTCTATTCGCGCCCAATGTTCGGAGCCTATGGCAATTCGGTCAAGCATTCAGCCGTCTGTTTCGTTTCCGCGGCTGCGCAAGCGGATGGGATTGGTGACAAGTTGGGTCTGTCAAAGCAAACCGTCGCTGTGGAAAACACCCGCAACATCGGCAAATCCCATTTGATCCACAACACTGCCACGCCCTATATGGAGGTCAATCCAGAGACCTATGAGGTGCGCGCCGATGGCGAGCTTCTCACCTGTGAACCCGCCACGGAACTTCCGATGGCACAAAGGTATTTCTTGTTCTGATGGCTGATTATATATCTCAAACGGTGCTAAAATCGGGCGCTTGGACGCATGCCTGTGACAGCTGCTTGCTGTTTTATGAGGACAGATTCTTGCGCCGCAAGGTTCTTAAAACTGCCAAAGGCGCAAGTCTTTTGGTGGATCTGGCGCAGACGACATCTTTGAATCATGGTGACGCTTTTGCATTGGCCGATGGTCAAGTTATTGAAGTTGTTGCAGCTCTTGAGCCATTGTTGGAAATCACTGGTGATCTGGTCCAACTCGCATGGCATATCGGCAATCGTCATACCCCCTGCCAGATCGAGAGTGATCGCCTTTTGATCCAAAATGATGCGGTCATCGGCCATATGCTTGAGCATCTGGGCGCAACAGTGAGGCAGATTGAAGCCCCCTTCACGCCGGAGGGGGGGGCATATGGCCACGGGCGCACCCATTCGCATGACCACGGCGCCACGGCCTATGACTATGACCATGACCATGACCGCGACCATGACCACTGACGTATTGACCCTATCACAGCTCTTGTCGCCCAGCTTTCCTGTGGGGGCTTTCGCCTATTCGCATGGGCTTGAGACAGCGATCAGTGAGGGACGGATCCTGTCCGCTCCGACATTGCAGTCATGGCTGATGGACCTATTGGAGCACGGTGGCGCGCGTTCGGATGCTGTATTGTTGAATGCAGCCTTTGGCGCAGCTGACGACCTGGTTCAGCCCCTGGATGCACATGCACGCGCATTTGCCGCATCCGCAGAACGCTTGCGGGAGACGGATCTGCAAGGCGCGGCCTTTTGTGAAACTGTTGAGACGGTTTGGGGCATCGCACTCGGCCGGCTGTGCTATCCGGTGGCGGTTGGTCGCGCGGCTGCGATCCTCGCGCTTGATCCTGAACTGACCTCGGCAATGTATCTGCAGTCTTTCATCGCGAACCTTACAGCTGCCGCAATGCGCTTGGTTCCCTTAGGGCAATTGGAGGGGCAGAAAACACAAATCGCCCTGAAGCAGCATTGCGCTGCAATTGCCAAACAGCTGCAAGGCGCAACATTAGACGACCTCCACAACAGCGCTTGGATGTCCGATATCACATCTATGCGCCACGAAACCCAATATTCACGCATCTTTCGCACATAAGGAGACAGCCCATGGCGTCGAAAAACGGTCCTCTTCGCATCGGTATTGGTGGCCCTGTTGGAGCGGGAAAGACAACTTTGACCGCCGCACTGGCCAAGATCCTTCATCCGCAGTTATCTATCGGCGTCATCACAAATGATATCTACACCCAAGAAGACGCTGAAGCTTTGATGCGGATGCAAATTCTGCCGCAAGATCGTGTGATTGGTGTGGAAACAGGGGGGTGTCCACATACGGCTATCCGCGAGGATGCCTCGATCAATCTGGCTGCTGTTGCGGAAATGCGCGGGCGTCACCGGGATGTTGAGATCGTGCTCATCGAGAGCGGTGGGGACAACCTATCTGCCACGTTCAGCCCTGAATTGGCAGATGTGACTGTTTATGTGATTGACGTTGCCGCAGGCGAGGAAATCCCGCGAAAGGGTGGACCGGCGATCACCAAATCAGATGTCTTGGTCATCAATAAAACGGATCTCGCGCCGCATGTTGGCGCCTCACTTGACGTGATGGATCGTGACGCCAAGCGGATGCGTGGCGATAAGCCCTTTTGCTTCACCAGCCTGCGCAATGGCATTGGCGCTGAGGAGGTGATCAGCCTTTTGGCGAGTATTGGTGGATTTGAAGACCCGGCGTCCTAGTCACAGCGCAAACTTCGAAAATGAAAAGGGGCTGGCCCATGTGGATCTGGCCCCTTAAATTTTGAAACGCATGACCGCTACTGCATGATCATGCCACCATCAATCATGATTAATTGACCGGTCATATGATCTGAATCTGCGCTGGCCAAGAAGCTGGCTGTACCCACGACGTCTGAGCTACTCCCCAATCCTTGGACAGTTTTCGGTGTAAATTAAGCTACTCTTTGCACCTGCTGATCGGTTTCCATTTCTTCTTTCTTCACCCAGTAAACCACAGCGGGCGGCTGACCGCCATGGGCTGTGTGGGGGCGTTTGTGATTGTAGAACTCCATCCATTTTCGAATGCCAGCTCGGGCCTCTGAGCCTGTTTCCCAAGCATGCAGATATACGCACTCGTATTTCAGGGATCGCCAAAGTCGTTCCACGAACGATGTTGTCGAGGAACCGCCGTTTGCCATCTATGGAGATACGCACGCCAGATCGGCGCAGGCAGACTGTCCAAGCAAACGATGTGAACTGCGATCCTTGGTCGGTGTTCATGATCTCGGGTGCTCCGTATTTGGTGATGGCCTCATTCAGGGCATCAACACAAAAGTCGGCTTCCAGCGTATTTGATATCCGCCACGCCAAGACCTTGCGCGTATGCCAATCGA
>JABJAS010000115.1 GCA_018666055.1 Halieaceae bacterium
CCCCCGCTAAATTGATAACTCTTATCAGAGAATTTGCCGCCCGCATGCAAAGTCGACAGGATGACTTCAACGCCCGGTAACTTTTGCTCCGCATGCAGATCAACCGGCATGCCACGACCGTCATCGGTCACACTCAACGCCCCGTCGCTATGCAACACCACATCGATCTGGCTGCAATGCCCAGCGAGCGCTTCATCAACCGAATTATCGATCACCTCCTGAGCAAGATGATTCGGGCGTGTGGTGTCCGTGTACATGCCAGGCCGCTTACGAACAGGGTCTAGCCCGGTCAGCACCTCGATCGCATCAGCGTTATATTCGGTCATGGTCTACCACTGTTGATGTTTATGTTGTCGTTACGTCGGTTGTCGTTACGTTGGTGTAATCCGCCTACTCAGCGATCGATCCTTTGAACGCATGCTGTTTAGGTCGATCTGCTTATGCCGGTCTGTTTAAACCGCCTTATTTAAGCATAGCCCCGTGAGGTTAAGCATAGCCCCGCGAGGTCAAATCGACCGGAAAGGCCTCATCAACCACTCGCAACACGTCAGCTTCCCACTGTCCGTCCTCGTGCAGCGCTAATAGCCGACACCCCGGTGCCACGTCATCAATCTGAAATTGAGCAGATCCTGGTGCGAACTGAACACAGGTAGAGGGCGCCGTCAGGCATTGTACGCCGCGATGCGCCTGAACAGAATCCTGATGAACATGGCCTGACACCACCACTGCCCGGTTGCCCAATGTGGCTAACAGCTCGAGCGCCTCCGACGCATTACGAACGTTTTGCTCATCGAGCCAAGCGCACCCCACTGGCATCAACGGATGATGTGTTGCCACCAACAGCGGTCTATCCGTCTTGATCGCTTGCTGAACCGCAGCCCGCAAAGCCCTTAATTCCGAGTCCGCCAGCAGCCCCTCTACTGCGCCCGGTTGTTGCGTATTCAGCATGACAATATCCCAGTGGGACAGTCGAATATCGCGCCTGAAATAATGCGCCAACGGATGTGTCGGCTGCCAAATGGCATCATGGTTTCCCGGCAACCAAAAACTGGGGATGCCCAGCGGCTCTATTAACCTACACAATCTTTCGTAGGCTTTTTCACTCTCATCGCCAGCCAAATCACCAGTGAGTAGCAGAGCGTCGACATGCTCTTGCCCGGCAATCAAGCGGCAAACGGCTGCCAATGACTGATCGGTATCAATGCCCACGAGTCGGCCTCCAGATTCCGCCATGAGATGCGTATCTGATAGCTGGAGGATCCGCGCCGAGCCAGGCGTAATGAGCGCGGTCTCACCGCTGAGCGGGGTCATCGCGCTGAACTATCAACATCAGGTAATACCGTGTCGGCTGAACGCCCGTGGGTCAGGCAAAACGACAGCAGTTCGGAGGCAAAGCGATTTTGCTGATATTTTTCGTCCCGCTGCAACATATCAGGATTGGGATACCGATACCGGGCCTCGAACCGGCGTGACGTGCTGCAATGCACTATCTCGGCCATTCCGGCGTCGTGATAAAGTCTGAGATCAAAGTAACTGCCCGCCCACACTCTGGGGGTAGCACTGTGGTAACGCAGCCGCATGTCAGTGGTGTAACGGCCACGGGCGGTGACTTCAAGTGCCACCGTGACGTCGCCCGCAGCAAAATCCCAGTCTGAGCGCTGCTCGTAGTCAGGAAATAAGCGCATGAGGCGATGGTAGTTCACCTCGCAAAGGGCATGCAGGTCTGCCAGATCTATTTGATATCCGCGGCGCTGTCGCCGGCGCAGGCCCGTCTGGTTTTTCTTTTCACTCATAGTTGCTAGTGTATCAAGGCCTTACCCCCCCGCGAACAGACAAAATCTTAACGGCTTTCGAAGCTTAAAAACGCCGCTCGCAATGGTAGACTCGCCCCCTTCATACCCGTTAGGTACCGTGCCACATGATGAAGCTCCAACGCCGATTTTACGCTCCGCTGACCCCTTTGGCCGCTTTCGTTCTCAGCTGGGTTAGTGTTACTGCCCAGGCCGATACGCTGGTCGATATTTATGAGTTGGCACTCGAGAACGACGCGCTGCTAAAAGCTAAGGTGGCACAGTACGGTGCCGATTTGGAGCTCGAGAACCTCGCGCGCGCACCCCTGCTCCCGCAAGCGGTAGCCGGATATCAGGTCTCAGAAACCGAAACAGACACCACATCACCCACCATTATTCAGGACCCAAACTTAGGGTTTGTTGTCATTGATGGCAACTCGGTGAGAAATATCGACAACGAGGGTTATGACGTCAGTTTGTCGCAAACGCTGTTTAACCTATCGGCCTGGTTCGGCTGGCGAGCGGGCAAGGAAACGTCACGCCAGGCAGAAGCGAACCTCGCAGCAGCACAGCAGGACCTGATTGTGCGCGTAGTACAGGTGTATTTTGCAGTCTTAAGGGCAAGCGATAATCTGCGTGCGTCGCAGGCTCAAGAGCGCGCCTTAGAGCGCCAACTAGAGCAGACGCGCCAACGCTTTGAGGTAGGTCTCATTGCCATCACCGACGTGTATGAAGCAGAAGCGGCCAGAGATTTGGCCCAGGTAACCCGCATCGTCGACGAAAATAACGTTGCCGTGGCGAAGGAAAATCTGTCGGTATTAACGGGTCAGGCCCCTGGCGCGCTATATGTCTTGGGGGAAGAGTTCGACCCCAGACCTCCAGAGCCCAATGATCGAGCGGCATGGGTCGATTTTGCGCTATCCAATAACAATGAGCTTGCCGCTGCGCGCTATGCGGAAGAAGCCGCGCGTCAAAATGCCACCTCTTCCAAGATGGAGCACGCGCCGACGGTTACCGCGACTTATCGTTATCAAGATAGCGAGACGACTGGCAGTATCGCTCAAAACCCTCCTAGCCTGTTCAACCTGCCGCCAAACTCAGATCAAACCAATGAGACCTGGCAAGTTAGATTTGACATGCCCTTATTTTCGGGCGGTGCGGTCAGCGCTAACCGACGACGCGCCGCGGAACAATTCAATGTTGCGCGTGAATCGCGCATCAATCTGACCCGAAATACCGTCACGCAAGCGCGATCTCTGCACATGACCGTCGTATCAGATGTCGCAAGAGTCAAAGCGCGACAGCAGTCAATTGTCTCTACCCAAAGTGCGCTCGACGCGACACAAGCTGGCTACGAGGTCGGCACGCGGAACATCGTAGACGTGCTCAATGCGCAAAATAAAGTTTTTGCGGCGCAACGTGATTACGCCAACAGCCGCTATGACTTCATCATCAATTCACTGAGGCTTAAAGAAGCCGCAGGCACGCTGTCTCCGGAGGATATCGCTCGTCTGGAGGGTTTCTTGCTACAGCCCGTCGCACCGACAGCATCCGCTGCTGAGTAAGTCAGGGCAAGTGGGCTGCCAAAGCTGCCCACTGTGCCGCTATCACCCCGCTTTGCGCTGACAAGAAGGCGCCAGCGCGAGCTCCCATTTCGGTGGCTAGATGCTCATCTGATTCCGGCCCGATCAAACTCATCACGGCATCGGCTAGCGCAGTGAGTTCGACTTGTTGCGCGCCGCCACATCGAACTAAATCACGGTAGATGGTCGCAAAATTAAACGTGTTAGGGCCGGTAAGGATGGGCAACTGCCAAACCGCCGCCTCTAACGGGTTATGACCGCCGTGACGAACGAGACTCCCGCCAACAAATACCAGATCGGCAAAGCCGGTGAGCGCACCCAAAGAGCCCAAAGTATCAATCAACAGCACGTCATCCGATTTTTCCATGTCGCGCTGCTCACTGTGACGTATCGCCTGTAAACCCTGCATGGCCGGCAGTGCGAGAATGGAGTCTGCGCGCTCTGGGTGACGCGGTGCCAACATCAACAGCGCATTCGGGGAGACGCTCCTCAAAGCCAAAAATGCCGTCAACACGGCCTCCTCCTCGCCGGGATGTGTACTGGC
>JABJAS010000116.1 GCA_018666055.1 Halieaceae bacterium
CCGCGTTACTGACCCAGGCACCGTTTCCGCTGCTGGTGGTTAAGGTTACGGTATTGCTGGTTGTGACTGCCGAGTGACCGGCATTGTGGGCCGTGATCGTGACCGGGGTCGCCACACAGTTAGCGCCATTGGCATCGTTATTGGAACTACCGTCAAGATCGTAGCTCACAGCGTAATGATGCAGACTTGGCGCGGCGACGCTGACCGTACTGGTTGTCGAATTGGAATTGGTCGTACCATCATTGATGATCCAGGTAATGGTGCGATTGGCGGTGTTGGGCGTGCTTGCATTCGTGTTTTGATAGGTAATGCTTTGCAGAGCGAGTTTGTAGTTGGCTTTAGAGGCTGAGCCAGAGAGGCTCAGAGTTCCATTACTGCCGTTCCAAGACCCTGTGATCCCGTTTGCGTTTGTAAAGGCGAGCACGTCCTCGCTGGTCTGAAAGCCGCTGCTGATTGAGATGCTGGCAGAGGCCAGGTTGTCATCGTCTGCATCGGTCACAGTTAATGCAGAATCGATTACCGTCGCGTCACCGTTCGCCTCGAACGCCAGGGTGCCACCAGCATCAGAGATGACCGGGGCGTCATTGAGATCGGCAACCGTAATGGTGGACGTAACCCCCGAAGAGTTAGCGGCGCCATCATTTACAACCCAAGTCACGGTTCGATTATCGTTGTTCGGATCGCTGGTGTTGGTATTTTGATACGTGACGCTTTCAAGCGCGGTCTCGTAATTGGCTATTGTTGCGCTGCCCGTCAGGGTTAAGACGCCGCTCGTGTTGCTCTCAACCGAAATGCCAAGGCTGGTATTCCCTAAGGCGAGCACATCCTCGCTGGACTGATAACCACCGCTGATGGTGATGGTGGCGCCTTCGATATTGGTGTCGTCTGCATCCGTAATGGTCAACGAGCTGTCAATGACGGTCGCTGCATCATCTTCGGTATAAGCGAGTGTGCTACCTGCATCCGACACGGTAGGTGCATCGTTGCTATCAGCGATGGTGATGGTCGAGGTAATGCCGCTTGAGCTGTTATCGCCATCGCTGACAACCCAAGTAATGGTTCGATTGGTGTTGTTCGGGTCATCTGTTTCGTTATTGAAGTAGGTGATGCTCTCAAGGGCAGTCTCATAATTGGCTTTTGTGGCGGACCCTGACAGGGTGAGTATCCCACCACTGCTGTTCCAAGACCCGGTTATACCGTTGGCATTGCTGAAGGCCAGTACGTCCTCACTGGATTGATAGCCACTACTGACGGTAATGGTAGCGGACTCGATGTTGCTATCGTCAACGTCAGTAATCGTAAGCGTACTATCAATAACGGTTGCTGAATCGCCCTCGGTATAGGCTAGTGTCGCCCCAGCATCTGCCAGAACCGGCGCGTCATTGACCTTGGCAACGGTAATCGTGCTGGTTGCGGCAACAGAGTTCGCCGTGCCGTCATTGATGACCCAGCTCACGACACGATTGGTATTGTTGGGGTCCGCCGTATTCGTATTCTGATAGGTAATGCTCTCAAGGGCGGTCTCGTAATTAGCTTTAGAGGCGCTGCCTGAAAGGCTCAGAACGCCTGTGCCACTGTTCCAGGATCCTGTGATGCCGTTGGCATTGGTGAAGGCCAGGACATCCTCGCTGGACTGATAGCCGCTACTGATGGTGATTGTGGACGAGGCGATATTGGTGTCGTCAACGTCGGCGACGGTAAGGCTGGCATCAATAACCGTCGCTGAGTCACCCTCGGTGTAGGCAAGGGTCGCGCTCGCATCGGATAAAACGGGAGCATCATTGGCGTCCCCGATTGTGATGGTGCTGGTGACCGCGGATGACGACGCGCCGCCATCGTTGATCACCCAACTCACGACTCGATTGGTATTGTTGGGATCATCTGTATTGGTATTCTGATAGGTAATGCTTTCAAGCGCGGTCTCGTAATTGGCTTTAGAGGCACTGCCTGAAAGCGTCAGAATGCCTGCGCCGCTGTTCCAGGATCCTGTTATGCCATTGGCGTTGGTAAACGCCAGGACATCCTCGCTAGACTGGTAACCACTGCTGATCGTGATTGTGGCAGATTCCAGATTGCTGTCATCGACATCCGTGATGCTGAGGCTGTTATCAATAACGGTTGCTGCGTCGCCCTCAGTGTAGGCAAGCGTTCCGCCAGCATTAGCAAGCACCGGTGCATCATTTACATCCGCGACGGTAATGGTGCTGGTCACAGCAGCTGAATTTGTGTCCCCGTCATTAATCAACCAAGTAATAGTCCGATTACTATTATTTGGGTCGTCGGTATTCGTATTTTGATAGGTAATACTTTCAAGGGCAGTTTCATAATTGGCTTTTGAGTCTGAGCCGGACAACGTTAAGACGCCACTGCCGCTGTTCCAAGATCCAGTAATGCCATTGGCATTGCTAAATGCGAGCACATCCTCGCTGGATTGATAACCGCTGCTGACGGTAATTGTTGCGGACTCAATATTCGTATCATCACCATCGGAGATACTTAAAGCACTATCGACGATGGTTGAGCTGTCGCCCTCAGGGAAACCGAGCGTATTGCCTGCTCCTGATAATACTGGCGCATCATTAACGTCGCCGACGGTGATGGTGCTAGTGGCGGCGGAAGAATTAGCTGTGCCATCAAAGATCACCCAACTTACGATTCGATTGGTATTGTTGGGGTCTGCCGTATTCGTGTTCTGATAGGTAATGCTCTCAAGCGCAGTCTCGTAGTTGGCTTTAGAGGCACTGCCTGACAAGGTCAGCACGCCGCTGCCGCTGTTCCAAGATCCGCTAATGCCATTAGCATTGCTGAAAGCCAAGACATCCTCGCTCGATTGATAACCACTGCTGATCGTAATGGTGGCAGACTCAATATTCGTATCGTCGACGTCGGCAATGGTCAGCGTGCTGTCGATGACGGTAGCGTTGTCATCTTCGGTATAAGGCAAGGTGTCTCCAGCATCAGAAAGGGTCGGTGCATCGTTGACTGCAGAAACTGTAATGTTGACGGTACTGCTGGTCGGCGTGCTGCTGTCCTCGTTGCCATCTTCGACGTAAATTTGAAACGATGCGCTAGTGGTTTCAGAGCCATCATGGGTGTACCGCATTCGGGTGGTACCGGCGCCATCGGGACCCTCCTGCGTGGTCTTGTTGGCCCAGCGGCCAGAGGTGGCCGACGTGGTAAACGCTTCCCAGCCCCCCCCATTGCTATACGTTTCAAGCGTTCCATTGCTCGCATTAGCGGAGACAAAATATTTAACGGTTCCATCGCTAGCTGAATCATCACTGTCGACATCGGAATAATTCAGGTCGCTGCTGGTCAGGTAAACGGTCCCGCCTTCGGCGACGCTGACGGCTAGGTCGCCGGTAATGGCCGGCGGGTTGTTGGCATTAGGGTCTACAACGGTAAAGCTATAAATGTTGCTCGTTGCTTGTAAGGGTTTGTTTGATTTTTCACGGAGTTCTACATAAGCGAGATAGCTTCCTGCGGCGAGCCTCAGGCTCGTCAGATCGCTAGAGGAAAGCGAGACCGTTCCCGTGCCGCTATTTGAATGATAGCCTCGAATATCACTGCCGCCGTATTCGCTGCTTGTTTGAGAGCTGTAGGAGCTGCCGCCGTTTGAGCTAATAAACAGCTTTGTGACGTGAGTGTGCTTTCCGACGTTGCCATAGCGCGTCCACGTTAAATTGTTATTAAAAGGCGCGGAGGTATCCGAATTGTCTTGGGTAATACTCAAAATTGCGCAGGTACCCGAACAAGAGACTGAGAAGGTGATGGTCGCCGTGGCGGTCAAGCTGCCGTCGGAAAGCGTGTAAGTGAACGTATCGAATCCGGAAAAACCGTTTGGCGGCGCGTAGGCATAGTCTCCATCAGATTGCAGTGTAAGCGATCCGCCTTGCGCGGTTGTAAAAGATCCGGAGGAAGCGGTAAGCGAGGCGCTCTCTGGGTCGTAATCATTCGCTAAAACACTGGTGGATGAGTTTAAGGTAGTGTTGTAGGTTGCTGAGGCCGTATCGTCGACCCCAATTGGGGCGTCATTGGTGCCTGGGTTTGAGTCAGTGACTCGGGCGATGCTCACGCTGAGAGGGCCACCATTGACCTTATCTGTTTCGCAATCGTCCTTATCATTTCCTCTTATTGTGAGCGCATTAGTCCCGGAAGAGAGTCCTGGAAAGCTGGGTGATCCGCCTTCGTCACGGTTATCATCAAAGGATGTGCTGCTGACATTCGAAAAGGTATAACTATCGCCGGACTCATCTTCAATATCGATGTTTGAGTTGTTCCAGCAGTAAAGGGTGCCCCCCATGGTGATTGACGTGCCCTTCCAATGATCACCATGACCACCATCACACGTAAAGGTTCCAGAGTTTTCACAGGTGCCAGTAATATCAAAGGTGAAGTGACCCGTTCCAGTATTGACCACGACGTTGGACACCGCGAGCCGGTAATAGTCATCAGCCCAGCTGTGAGTCGCGTTGAACGTTAGAAAAACGAGTACAAGACCAAGCGCCGCCTTGTAGCACTGGCGCTTCAGAGTGTTTCGGTCGGCGCGATTCACTAACTTTGGCATAAGGTCACAAGCTATCGTTTTTAGCCTAAGGTAAGTTTACGCTGATCCGCCTTGGCGAGGTAGTCAAGGATTCAGTTTTGGTTTGGCGCGGTCATACTGAAATCAAAGATTTTGAAGTGAAAAAATCAAAATAATACTCAGGTGGAACGCGCTGAATATCGGAACCGTTGGCCTTTTAACCGAGGGCTATCCAGGTCAGTTCTGGGTCGTTGGACTGAAAACTTGCGCGGCCTTGAGCGCGTCTCCTGAAGACGCAGCCGGCATTGGCGAAGTTGCTTGGTAGTCTGTGTTGGATGCAAGGTTCGCGCTCCAAACTTCCGCTGAGCACTGCAGCGACGTCACCGCCGCAAACCCGGCATTCACCAACCCTAAGTCGCTGTCAGCGGGCGGATCGTATTCGGTCTCGACCAAGTCAAAGAATAATTGCCCCTCGGCTTGATCCACGATTTGGCTGCGAACCGAGCCAAATTCAGCAAGGCCGCCCCAGCGCAGGCCTTTTGTTTGCGCATACGGCAGGGCCGGCACATTTAGATTTAGCGCGCAGCGTTCTGGGCCATTGGCCAGGGCCTTCAGCAGTTCAATAGCGTATTGGCAGGCGGTGTCGAAATGCCACTCCTCGGAAACCGCAAGACTCACGGCCAGGCCGCGCATGCCGAAGTTCTGAGCCGCTAAGGCCGCGCCAACGGTGCCGCTGTGCAGCACCGAGCGACCGGTATTGAGGCCTAGATTCGGGCCTGAAACCACAATGTCGGGCCTGGGACCAAAGGCCTCTAAATGACTGGTGATGGTGCACAGGGCGGGCGGGCCATCGAGCGCAAAGGCCTTGCCGGCTAACCC
>JABJAS010000117.1 GCA_018666055.1 Halieaceae bacterium
CCGGCGGCCATCATTGGGATCAATTTGTCGACGTGTGGGTAGGGGTAGACATAGTGGAACCTCACCCAGACACCGAGCTCGGACAGGGCCGACGCTAGGCTTTCTAAATTACTTTTCAGCGGACGACCATGCCAAAAGTCAGTTTGGTATTTCAAATCGACCCCGTAGGCACTCGTATCTTGTGAAACGACCAGTAACTCGCGCACACCCGCTCGCACAAGACCCTCTGCCTCACTCATGACCGAGCCGATGGGCCGACTCACCAGGTCACCACGGAGACTGGGGATAATGCAGAAGCGACAGCGATGATTACAGCCTTCGCTGATCTTGAGATAAGCATAATGGCGGGGCGTGAGTTTTACGCCCTGAGCCGGTATTAAGTCCAGATGAGGGTTGGGTTGGTGATGTTGTGGCAACACCTCACGAACCGTACTTAGGACCTCTTCGTAAGCGGCAGGACCGCTAATGCCCAGCACCTTCGGGTGCCTTGCCCGAATCGCATCGGCATCATCACCCCGGCCCATGCACCCCGTGACTAAGACCCGTCCGTTTTCTCTGATCGCTTCGCCGATGGTTTCTAAACTTTCCTCCTTTGCGGCGTCAATGAACCCACAGGTATTGACAATAACGACGCCGGCGTCCTCGTACTGAGGGGTGATGTCATAACCCTCGATACGGAGCTGTGTGAGGATTCGCTCTGAATCAACCAAGGCCTTAGGGCAGCCCAGTGAAATGAAGCCTACCTTTGCTCTGTCAGGTGTTTGGATAGCGTTGTCCCTCATTATGTTAGGCGTCTATGGCGCTGGCGTTGCTGTGTGTTCTGACGGGCAGTTCTTTTCTCAGTACTGCCAGTAACTCAAGAGATTCTTCGCGATTGAGAAAATCTCCGATGGGCGTTTCGGACACTTTGTCATGAACGCAGAGCTCAGGTCCCTGCCAGGGGTGGGTTTCTGGTGTCACCCTCAGTGCTGCGTCTGCCCGCGTAAATTGCCAGGTCCGCTTCGGCACAAAGTAACCCTTATCGATTATCACAGTATCGGCTTTTAAATGAATGACATGTCGGTACTCGAGCTTCCAGTTGACCCAGTACAGTGCGCCAGCAAGTGCCGTCAACTCTAAGCCCGCCAGTGGCAGAATCGGCCAAGCGCCCGCTAGGGCAAAACCAATGCCGGCGCCCAGTGAGGGAATGGCGAGGGCCGCAAGAAGCCATAAATTCTGGTGCCAGGTCGCAGAATGATTGGGTTTAACCACAACAACCATTTCACGATCCGCTTGGTTATAGGAAATCACACGATTCTCCCCAGCAAGGTGGGGCGTATGGTAATGCATCCAGCGCGCTCCTAAAAATGATGGGTTACGTGCCGGTGTAAATGCATCGCGGTGGTGAGTGGGCGGTCAGTTTGTGACCGGAAATCGGGTGATGAAAGGCGATGCTGGTCGCGTGGAGCAACAGCCTCGGTGAGGCACTCAGCACGTCCTCTGGGGCGTAAAAGTCGCAGCCCAAAATTGGATGTCCAATCTCTTTCAAATGAATACGCAGTTGATGTGATCTGCCCGTGATAGGGAAAAGTTCGACAACCGTCGATTGGTCTTCCCTCGCCACCACGCGCCATCGAGTCACAGCGGATTTTCCACTCGTGAAACACACCTTTTGCTTTGGCCGGTTGGGCCAATCCCGCGTCAATGGCAGTGTGATCTCGCCTGTATCTGGTAGCAGGCAGCCCGCAACGCGAGCGACGTAGATTTTGTCGATTTGTCTTGATTGGAATTGTCGAGCCAGTCCCGATAGCGCCGCCCTTGTCCGAGGCACAACCATTACGCCAGAGGTATCGAGGTCAAGGCGGTGGACCGCGCTTACGCCGGGATACTGTCGGTCCAGTCTATTAAGCAGGCAGTCGTGATTGAGAGGATGTCGCCCGGGTACGCTCAGCAGTAGCGTAGGTTTATCGACAATGAGCAGATGCTCATCCCGGTAAAGCAATCGAATGGGTTCTTTCGAGTGAGGGACGAGGTAAGGCGGCTGTGGGTCTGCTGTGAAATTCAAAGGGTAGCGTGTCGCGAGGCCTTCAGGGGCGCCCGGCAGCGTCCAGAGCCTGCAGGTAACGACTGATCGCGTTGGTCACACCGTAGCGCAGCGCATCGATGGTAAAAGCGTGACCTATCGAGACCTCCAATAACGCGTCAATGTGAAAGTCAGGGAGGTTGCTCAGATTAAGATCGTGCCCCGCATTGATGCCCAGCCCGTGAAGCGTCGCTTCGGCTGCCGCCTCCTGGAATTGAGTGAGTGACGGTTTGTGTTCACCGCGCTCGTGGGCGCGAGCGTAGGTTTCGGTGTACAGCTCCACGCGGTCCGCGCCGAGCGCACGCACCAGACTGATTTGTGTGGTATCGGGGTCCATAAATAGACTCACGCGACACCCCCAGCCCTTCAATTGCTCAACAATGGGGCGTAAACGATCTCCATCACGAGTGATGTCATAGCCGTGATCAGAAGTCAGTTGATCGTTGCCATCGGGTACTAGCGTCACCTGCTCAGGGCGAACGCGCTCAATCAATGCCAAGAACCCGGGATAATCCCCAATGCCTGCTCGCGGAGCGGCCTGTGCAGGGGCGAAGGGGTTTCCCTCAATATTGAGTTCGGTGCCGTCCATAGCGCCCAGTCGGAAGCAATCCTCCGCTCTGATGTGTCGTTGATCGGGTCTGGGATGCACGGTAATGCCGTGCGCTCCGGCCTGCTTTACGCTCGTTGCGAACTCACAGGGATCGGGATGATCCGTATCACGAGCATTGCGAATCAGCGCGATTTTGTTGAGGTTGATACTGAGCTGTGTCACGGCGTGATCCGGCTAATGGATACAATCGAAATGGGTTTGACAGGGACGTCTTGAAAAGTGGTGACACCCCCAGCGGTCTTGGCGGGCGCTGGGCCCGTGTCTGACAGCGAGATGATATCGACGACTTGCATGCCGTCGATTACCTCGCCGAAGACAGTATAGCCCTCATTGCTGGGCGTCCAATCGAGTCGCAAGTTGCTGCGTTGATTAATGAAGAACTGAGCCGTCGCAGAGTTGGGATCATTCGTGCGCGCCATGGCAAGCGTGCCGCGAGTATTGTGCAATTTGTTGCGCGATTCATTGGTAATGGGGGCTCGCGTCGGTTTCTCCTCCAGCGCTGAGGTGAAGCCCCCGCCTTGAATCATAAAGTTGCTGATGACTCGATGAAACACGGTGCCGTCATAGTAGCCATCGTCGACGTACTGAAGGAAGTTCTCGACGGTAATTGGTGATTTGTCTGCAAATAGTTCCACAGTAATATCACCGTCCGTCGTTTTCACGAGCACTCTAGGATTACTGTCTAGCGACCCCTCGGCGAGGACGTTTAGTGATCCTATACTCAGCCAAAAGGTGACGAGTAGCGCGCACAGTGAGCGCAGGCATGCGGGATAGACATTCATAGTGTTCTCCTTGATTAAGACCAACCGTCTTGTCGTCTTTTTCTGGGCCATAGTCGTGGTGCAATTACCGCCAAAATGACCCCGAGTAGGACGGCCAAAGCACCGTCTAGCATTTGATTATTGGTAATACGCTCTCGCAGGCGCACATTCTCCAAGCGCAGCAGATCTGCTTCGGATTTTTCCGACTCTAATTCAGCGACCAATTGCTGATTCATTAGATCGAGTTCGATTGCTGCCGCCGAGACGCGTTTAATTTCAGTGAGCTCAGTCCGAGTGGTTTCGAGTGCGCTCTCAAGCTGGTCGACCATGCCACCCGCTTCGTCTACTTCAGATGAACTGGCGTCAAGTTGATTGACTAATCGGTTACGTTCCCCTCTGAATTGTTCCAGCTCCACTCGTAGGTCATTGATGAGTAGCGCGGCAGGGGGATCTGTCTGCAGATACTGAGCGCGTATCCAACCCCTAGTGCCCCCCGGACTTTCTACATCGATCCATTCACCATCATCGTTCTCTCCATACACGATCAGGACCGTACCGGAGGGAAGACCTCGGTTGATGATGCGGTAGTCAGATCCCGGTCCGCTGCGAACTGGCACCAGCACCATATCGCTGATGTATCGCGTTTCCTGAGCTACGAGGCTGGTTGACCAACAGCACGATAGGAATGGCAGCATCAGCGCCGCGCGTCTAGCGATAGTGAATAGTGTCATGATGAATCTCGTGTTGGATCAGTATCCTGGTCTTCGGCTTTTAAATGAGGTGCCACGATCATTATCGTGAGCAACATCAGTAGCAAC